>DATLZX010000030.1:0-3074 GCA_035573795.1 Pyrinomonadaceae bacterium
GAATAAAATCACATCGCGAATTGAGTGCCGATTTGTAACAAGCATTGCCAGCCGGTCAATCCCGATGCCGATACCTGCAGCCGGAGGCATTCCGTAAGCAAGTGCCAAAATGTAGTCTTCGTCCATTACCATCGCTTCTTCGTCGCCTCCCTCTCGCTTTTTCATTTGGTCCATGAAGCGTTGGTATTGCTCCAAAGGGTCATTCAGTTCGGAAAAGCCATTCGCAACTTCCATTCCCGCCACGAAAAGCTCGAATCTCTCGGCAGTAAGCGGATCGTCGGGTGAAGCCTTTGACAACGGAGAGATTGCTTTGGGATAACCGATGATAAAAGTGGGGTTTGTCAGATTCGGCTCGACAAATTTCTCAAAGGCCTCTTCAAGCTGCTCGCCCTCAGCATCCTCAGGCCCCCCAAACTTCACCACCGCATCCTTCATTGTAATCCGCTCAAACTTTTCGAAATCAATCTGTTTCCCTTGATAATCGAGGACTAACTGCCCAGCTGAGCTTAGAATGACCTCTTTAAGTAGCTTTTCACAAAAATTCATCATTCCGTTTGCATCAAGATATGCACAATAAAACTCCAGCATCGTAAATTCCGGATTATGCTTGAATGAAATCCCCTCGTTTCGAAAGTTTCTGTTCAGCTCGAAAACCTTTTCAAACCCTCCTACCAACAGGCGTTTCAGGTACAGCTCCGGAGCAATCCGTGCGTAAAGATCTATTCCGAGCGCATTGTGATGCGTAATAAAGGGACGAGCCGCAGCTCCCGTCGCCTTTGGAGTAAGCATCGGTGTTTCGACTTCGATGTAACCGTGTTTCTCTAAAAAAGCACGGGTTGCCGAAATCAGTTTTGCTCGCCTTTCGAAAACTTCCCTGGTTGTCAATCCTTCATGTTCAACCTGCAAGCTAGAGGCAATTAGATCAACATAGCGCCTGCGTTGACGAACCTCCGGGTCGCTTACGCCATGCATTTTGTCCGGCATCGGATGCAGGGCTTTGGAAAGCAGGCTGACGCATTCACAGTGTATCGAGAGCTCGCCTGTATTGGTAACAAATAAATAGCCCGTTACTCCGATGAAATCTCCATGGTCAAGTAATTGAAAAAGTTCCCAGGATTCATCCTTTGCAATCGAATTATCTCCGGCTTCTCGTACAAAATGAAAATCACCTTTACGAAAGTAAATCTGCAAACGCGATTTTCCGTCGCTTATATGCACGAATGCGGCCTTCCCCATTAGTCTGGGCGGGACTGCCATCCTTCCGGCAGTCGAAAAAGTTCCTATTTCTTTTAACTTGTTGTTTACTTCTTCCTTTATTTCGTTCGGTGGGCGCTCGGAGGGAGATTTTTCTTTGAATTCTGTAATTGGCTTGAGAATCTGTAAGATATTCTGCGAGCCAAGAATGGAAGATATCGTATCCTCCTCTCCGGTTATACTTGTACGCTGCCAGCGGTTCGGATATGTTATCTTTAAAGACTCTTTCAATTTTTCCAGGTGTCGAAGCCTGGCCTCAACCTGATCATTCAATTGGATAATTTCTTCAAAATCTGGTGCAATCATAAAAAATTAATTCAAAATAACCCTTTTCTACCGGCTGCAATGCATCTACCCTTTTAGCCTATATATCTGCTTTTAACCCTCTATAAACGATAAAATGCGATTATAGTAACCAATCTCGGAAAACAGCAAACCAGAGCCTTCTATTACAATAAATTAATAAATGTCTCTGCCTTGTGGTTTTGACTTTATTTATTTTTGTTAGTTCTTAACTTAATCAGCCTTTGTTGATTTAGCCGATTTTATTTGTATTAATATTACTTTCGCCTGGCTTTAACCTAAAGGCTTTAGCCTGGTAATTGCCAGGCTCGAAAAAATTTGATTGCCATGATACCCCGGTTTATTGAAAAATCGGCCGATTTGTCGCGCGTTTTCAATTATCGCGTTGCCTCCATCTCTGGCACAAACTCGCTTTCTGCAACGGCCCTTGCCATCGCTGAATTTTCAAGAATAACTCCGCGGCCTTTGGTTGTAATCGTTGATACAAACAAGGTACTTGATCAACTCGAAAATGACCTCAATCACTGGTTAAATGGCTCCGGACAGGTTGTTTCACTTCCTCATTTCGAAACCGATCCCTACTCAGCAGCCAGTCCTCACCCTGACACTTTGAAAAGAAGGGCATCTGGACTTTGGCAGCTTTCAATGGATCAACCTGAAATTCTAATTTTGACCATCGAAAGCCTTTGCTTTAAAACTCCAAAACCTGAGGCTGTTTCGGGGTTAGGTAGGCGTTTTCGTCTCAAAGACACTCTGCAGATAAAAGAGTTTCTCAATTTTGCAGAGTCGGTTGGCTACAGGCTGTCGGAACCGGTAACTCAGCCCGGAGAATTTTCACAGCGCGGCGCGATTATTGACATCTGGTCAGCCGGGTCAGACCTTCCGTTTCGGATCGAACTCTTCGACGATGAAATCGAGTCAATCCGGACTTTTGATCCACAAAGCCAGATTTCCGTTTCCAGAATCGAGGATGTATTGATCCTTCCGCTCAGGGAGTTTTCCGTTACTGCAGATGACCTCAAGCTATGGGCAGAACTTGCGAGAGAAAAATTCCCTGAAGCTGAGTTTGCAGCCTCTATCAGAGATAAGGCACGCTTTGCAGCCGAGGGCGCTGAATTCTCAGGCTGGGAATTCATCGTTCCTTTTTGGCATCCTCAAAATTGGAATATTTTTGATTACCTAACTTCTAATGTTCATATCATTGCTCTGGATCCTGTCGGCTTGGAATTTTCTATCACAGAAAAATACGCAGAACTTGAGCGGAGGCATAGCCGGTCCCTCGAAAATGGACAGATAGCCTTAGCCCCCGATCATTATTTGCTGGAGCCTGAAAAACTTCAAAAATATTTAACCAATTTCCCGCGAATCGAATTCCGCCCGCTTGGAAAATCCGCATCGCTTGTCAATGATGATTTCAGCTCGGATTTTGCTGGCGTTGCTTCAAAGCCTTTTTTCCTATTCCCTGCTGCAGCAATCGAACACGAAATCGAGCTCCGCTCAGGCCCGCTGCCAAAGTT
>DATLZX010000031.1:0-6178 GCA_035573795.1 Pyrinomonadaceae bacterium
CAGAATAATGCCTGCGGGGATCAACAAAGTCTATCAGATGGTGCGGAACTCCTCGACGCTCTTCCTGGCTAGGTTTGGCGGTGGCAATTTCGATTTCTCTGTAAACCTGTACAGAATCGAAGTTAACGATTTCGGCCGAAAATTTCAGTGCGCATTCAACAGCAAGAGCTGTTTTGCCTGAGGCAGTAGGGCCGGTAATCGCAATAATTGGTTTCTTGGCGAAATTTTCTGCCATCTCGAAAAATTTTAATCAAAAGGCTTTCTCAGAAAAAACTGCGATAAGAAAATGCCGTCAAAAAGAGCAATTCAAAGAGGATTATAAAAAAATCCCGGCAGAATCGGGCAGTGCGGGCTAAGTAATCATCCGGTCAGTGAGAAGTCAGGTGTCAGGCGAAGATATTCATTTTTTGCGAAAGGTATGGAATATAGCGAAAAGCAGGTAATTCTGCGAAAAGCGAGTAATTCTGCGAAAAGCAGGTAATTTAGCGAAAATAGTGCAGAATAGCGAAAGTTATGAATTTCAAGAAAAGCAGGTCGTTTTGCGAAAGTTGGTCTGGCGAATTTACCCAAAGCCAGTTAGGCTAAATGAGTGTTTGGGAAACCTTGGCAAATAGCGGGGTTTATAAACAATATGGAAAGTTGCAAAGGATGTAAAAAAATAAATCAGCCATTAATCGGCAATGACCTGAGCAAAAAGGCAAGCCGGAGGAGCCATTTAAGCCTTGTATTCCTTTTTGAAATTTATGGTCTGATATACTCTCAAAAGGAGAAAATTTGTTGAATGGATATCACAGTAGCTGTTACGGGGGCTTCCGGGACGATTTATGCGTTTCATACCTTGAGGCTTTTGGCTGAAAGCGGCGCCGTAAACAAAATCAATCTCATAGTTTCAGATACGGCCGTAACGGTAGCTCGGGTTGAAATGGGAGCAGATTTACGCGATCTTGACGAACAAAAGCTTTTTCAATGGCTTGATGTCGAGCCAAAGCCCGGGCTATTCCGATTCTGGAGACTGAACAACCTGGCGGCTAAGCCCTCTTCAGGTTCATACAAGCAGGCAGGTATGATCATCGTTCCTTGTTCAGTGGCTACAATGGGAGCGATTGCCTCCGGAGCAGGTACCAATCTTATTCACCGTGCAGCAGATGTTACGCTTAAAGAAGGTCGAAAACTGGTATTGGCCTTACGTGAAACTCCCCTTAATGCCATTCATCTCGAGAATTTGCTGAAACTTTCAAGGGCAGGTGCCTCGATTTTGCCGGCGGCTCCGTCCTTCTATCATCGCCCGCAAACCATTGATGATCTGGTCGAACATTTTTGTTTCAGGATGTTGGATCAATTCGACATACCGCATTCGAATAAAACGGTTTGGACCGGAGGTAATTGAATCAAGTTATTTGGCTACCGAATGAAATAGAAAACAATGACAGATCAATCGCCATCCATTGAAAGAAACACAATTGACCGATTTACTGACCGGGTCGAAAACTATATCCGATACAGGCCGCTATATCCGGAGAAGGTAGTTGAGCTTTTTCAAAATCTGTTTGGCGCAGGACGGCAAACCATAATAGCTGATATTGGCTGTGGTCCCGGCCATTCATCTATCGGATTTCTTAAAGCCGGCCTGGAAGTTATCGGGGTTGAACCCAACGACGTGATGCGGCGTGCGGCCACGGAATTTTGTAAGGATTACACAAGATTTACTGTGGTAGCCGGGACTGCCGAAAACACCGGGCTGAATGACCACTCGGTAGATATAGTTTTGGCGGCTCAGGCATTTCATTGGTTCGACAGACAGAGGACACGCAGTGAGTTTGAGAGAATACTCAGAAAAAATGGATGGATAGTTTTAATGTGGAATGAAAGGCAGCTTGATACAACACCATTTCTCAGAGAATACGAAATGGCGTTGAAAGAATTCGGCACTGATTATGAAGCTGTGCGACATGACAAATTAGGCGCAGCCGAACTGGAGGATTTTTTTGGCGGTAGGCCTGAAACAGTTGTTTTTCCAAATGTTCAGCGTCTCGATCTTGAGGGCTTTCTCGGCCGGGCATTTTCTTCATCTTATGTGCCCTCGCAGCAATCGGAAATGGGCAAAGAGCTCGAATCAAAGCTCCGAAAGCTTTTTGATAATTATCAGCAAGAGGGTAGAATAGAAATTTTCTACGATACCAAAGTTTTTTATAAGCAGTATTAGTTTCAATAAAAGCAATTTTATTTTTATTTAATTTTATTTAAGCAGTAAACATATGGACGCAAAATTAGAAGCATCGCCGACGGTGCGGACAATTACGGTAGCTCATTCGCCGGATTCGGATGATGCATTTATGTTTTATGGACTTGCTACCAATAAACTGGAGACTGAAGGAATAAGGTTCGAGCATACGCTCAAAGATATTCAAACCCTCAATGAAGATGCACGCAACGGCGTTTATGATGTAACCGCAATATCATTTCATGCCTATGCATACGTAGCGGATAAATATGCGCTTTTGCCGCATGGAGCAAGTATCGGTGAAAAATACGGTCCGATTGTCGTCTCGAAAGAGCCTCGCTCGAAAGAGGATATCGGAAAAATGAGGATCGCTATACCCGGAGAGCTGACCAGCGCTTTTCTTGCCCTGCGGATATTCAATCGCGATTTTGAATATGAAGTAGTTCCCTTCGATAAAATCATAGAGCATGTGCAGCGCGGTGAGGTAGATGCAGGGCTGCTGATTCATGAAGGGCAGTTGTATTACAAGCAGATCGGCCTGGATAAAGTTTTAGATCTTGGGGAATGGTGGTTTGAAAAAACGGGATTGCCGCTGCCGATGGGCGGAAATGCCATCAAGCGTTCGCTGGGAGAAGATTTGATGCGGGTCGTCTCGAGGCATCTGCATAGGAGCATACTCTATTCACTGGAAAACCGTGAAGATGCTCTTGCCTATGCGATGCAGTTTGCAAGGGATATGACTGCAGACCTTGCGGACCGCTTTGTTGCAATGTGGGTAAATGAGCTTACGCTGGATTATGGCCAACGCGGCCGTGAGGCGGTGCAAAGGCTCCTGGACGAAGGCTTCGAAGCCGGAGTAATCCCGCATCGGGTAAAAGTGGATTTCGTCGAGTGAAAGCTGCAGATGCTTAAGCAAAATCAATTATGAAAATCCATGGCCCCTGCATTATGCCGATAGATTGCATAAAATGCAGGGGCAGTTACTTTTTGCTCGTTTTTTCATTCGGTCTTTGCCCGCAACATTTTGCGGGCAAAATGCAAGCAAACACCTTTTAGAATCAAGGCATCTTAAGGCTTTGATAGTTTATTTGGTTATGAACAGCTTATGAACAGCTACGCAAAATTCTGCCGAATTGTTATTTTAAGATCTGCAATAAGCTTTGTTTTCATCATAGGCAGCATTTGTGGCATTGCAGCTCAAAGCCCTTCCGCAAGCTCTGAATCTCAATCAAATATCCGAAATGTCCCGCTCGCGGATGCGGAAGTCAACCGCATTATTAATGCTTTTACACAGCATGAAAAAGAATTTCGCGAAGCGCTGACCAACTATGTCTTCAACCGCTATGCGACAATAAACACTATCGGCCTTGGCGGGCAGATTACGGGCACTTTTCGCCGCGATTCCTTCATGACGCTGTCAAAAGACGGACGACGGCTGGAAAGAATACTTTTTGCACCAGTTCCGACGACCCCGCCGGGATTCGTAACGCCTGAAGACCTGGAGGACCTTGGCGGCGTAAATCCTTTCGCTCTTGAACCCTCTGCAATAGATCAATATAGATTCAGATATCTGGGAAAAGAAAAAATTGACGAGCTGGATCTTTACGTTTTCGATGTCGTTCCAAAAGCGATTCCCGATCCCAAAAAATCCAAATTAAGGCTATTTGTGGGCAGGATCTGGGTAGATGACCGTGACCTGATGATCGTCAAATCAAAAGGAAAGGCAGTGCCTGAAACAAAAGATAACAAATTTCCTGTGGTAGAGACATGGCGTGAAAACATTGACGGAAAATACTGGTTTCCCTCATACGCATCATCCGATGATCAGTTGGTTTTTGATAATGGGAGCGTTGTTAATATACGGATGCGTGTAAGGTTTACTGACTATAAACTTGCCCGAACAGATGTAATAATCGGCGATGAGGAAACTCCCTCAGAGCCACCTAAAAAACCCTAAGCCTATCATCGCTAATCGTTAACACCGCAAATTATGGTCAGGATTATTTCGATCGGGCTTCTTATGATCAGGCTTTATTTTTGATCCGGGGTTTTCTTTATAAGGGATTATTTCAATAAGAGAAAAAAATCTATTTTGGCCGGTTGCGACAAGTTTTGGATAAAATCAAATCAGAACAAACAAAAGTTACCGGATGATTAGTTTATACAATCTGAAAATGTTTGCCAGACGGTTTGGAATTGCGGCTTTTGCAGCCGTAGTAATAGTGTTTCTAAAAACCGCAATACCGGCACAAGGACCGGCCAAGGTTAATCCGAGGCAGTCTAACCCATCCGGTCAACAGCAGAATACTGACAATCCGCAAAAAACTAATAGCAGGCAAGCAGCCTCGAAAACAGATGATGTAAAAAAAACGACGATTGACTTTGGCGAGCCAAGGATCATTTACAACTTTGTAATCAAGGGCAGGCCGGTTGACCAGATTAAGATCGAAAATGACTTTTCAGGCCGCGCAATTCTCACTTTTCACCGCCGGGAGGGCAACGAGGAGATCACTCAGGAAATAACCCTTTCGACCGAAATCCTGGATAAAATAGGCTCGGCGCTCAAAGCCCTGGATTTTCTCAATTCAAATGAAAATTATCAGTACGAAAAAGACTATTCGCACTTGGGCACAACAACAATAACAATGATTGAAAAGGGCAAATCCAGGACAGCCGCCTTTAATTGGACACAAAACGCTTTTGCCAAGCAATTAGCTGATGAATACAGAAGGATCGCACTTCGTGAAATCTGGGTTTTCGACTTCAACACAGCAAGAGAGAATCAGCCGCTTGAGACGCCACATCTGATGGAAACATTTGATTCGATGCTGGCAATGAATGACATTGCAGATCCCCGGCAGATGATTCCTTTTTTCAAGGATTGTATTTCCGATGAGAGGATACCGCTGATTGCCCGTAACAGGGCTGCCTCGATCCTGAAGAAAATAGAAAAAATCAAACCCGCTAAGTAGTCCGCTGAAAAAGCCGCAAAAGGCGAGGTTCAGCAGTCAATCGAGGGCAATCTTCGAGTGAAATTGTCCCGTAAACGAAAAGGCTTGCCTGAAGGTGAAAGCTCAGTTGGCGGTGTTGGTACGGGGCTTCAAGCTGCCATCTTCAGAAATCAAGGGAGCCGAATTGCCGAAATCCGTTTCGGACAATTGACGGACTTTACTGACTGCAGCCCCTGAAGGATCTGGCACAGGGCCGCCTCTTCCCTCCTGTTTTCCGGGATGGATTCTGCCACTGAGAAATCTTCCGTCCTCCGAGAGGGTGATTTCCAGCACCATGGTGAGTGCAGTTTCTGCTTCCAGCCTGAACCAGCCGTAGGTGGCAAAATTACCGAGCGAGTATGCAATCAAACGGTCTTTGTAAACTTCAAGCCCTCTTAAAACATGCGGCCCATGGCCAAGGACGAG
The DNA here is from genome assembly GCA_035573795.1 of Pyrinomonadaceae bacterium. GTDB lineage: Bacteria > Acidobacteriota > Blastocatellia > Pyrinomonadales > Pyrinomonadaceae > OLB17. Next base: position 5,638 of record DATLZX010000031.1, read on the forward strand.
ATCCGCTCCGGCATCAATTACCGTACGGGCAAACTGCCTCAGGTTACCGCGTTTTTCGCCAAAATAAGTTTCTGTGGTATAGGGAACGTTTTGAGCAGATGTGCCCTCGGCTCCGCCATGAAAAGAAACGATTACGATGTCTGCCTGTTTTTTGGCTTTAGAAACAAGAGTGCGGGCGGCTTCCAGGTCATTTACATTAGGAACGATGTTATTGTGAGCAAAGCCAATAAAGGCTATCTTTTTGCCCTTAACCGGCAGAATGGCCATAGCGTAGTCGAAACGATCGCTTCCCGCATGCTTTATGCCCAGTTTATCCAGGGTGCTGCGAGTGCTTTCGCGGCCGGCATCTGAAAAATCCCCTGCATGATTATTAGCAAGGCTTAAAATATCGAACCCGGCATCCTTTAGATATTGTCCGTATCTGGTGGGCATCCTGAATGCAAAGCATTTTGGCGGAGCGTTTGGCCTCGGTGGAGGACATTTTGCAGAAATACCGCCGTCAATCATCGGGCCTTCCAGATTGCCAAATGCAATGTCAGCC
>DATLZX010000032.1:0-6810 GCA_035573795.1 Pyrinomonadaceae bacterium
GGATCGAATTTTAGCGCTTTGCGAAAATCACCAAGAGCAGCAGCATATTGCCTGGCCTGGGTTAAAGCCATTCCGCGGTCAAAATATGCTTCTGAGAGATCTTTGCCTGCTTTCTTATCGCTGGGGTTTTTCTGATAAAGCGCTTCGGCTTGTCGGATAGTTCCGTCAAATCGGGCCGTGTCTATCGGATCTCCTGAGCGTGTCCAATGCCGTTTGCCATTTGAGTTGGAGGCTGCCTGAATTTCTGAATTATTTTGGGCGGTTGTGGAGGTTTCGGGCTGCTGGACACGATCCGAGCGGACAGGCATCTGCTCTTTGTTGGCGGCAGTACTATTCGGGCTCGGACTATTGCTGCAAGCAGTCAGAAAACCGGCGGTCAACAGCGAAAATAACAAGCCGTAGCCGATAAACAAATACCTTGTAAACAAATGTCTGAAATTAAAATAACTGATTAAACCCTTTTTCTGTGTTTTCATAAAAAATTAAAATACCTGAATAAATGCAGTATTTGTCAAAAGCAGATCTGGTCGCCTGACAGGCTTAAAGCCAAAGCTATCCTTGGCAGATTCTTCGCAATTAATATTATCTATTATTTTCAATAAATGGCCTTGATTGCACAATATACAACCTGCCGTTCAAAATTCCCCATTCGATGTCCTGAGGCCTGCTGCCAAAAACCTTTCGGATTCTCATAGCTGCACTTGCCAGCCGGCGGGCTTCCGAATCGCTTAAAACCCTGCCTCGCCTATCGGCACAGCGGTCACTCGTTTCTTTAAGATCGCCATTTTCATCGAATTTAAGGGGGTTTTGTATCTGCGAGAGCGTCATTACGGCTATTGAATTGGACTTCTCGCTGAATAGAAGCTGCTCAGGAATACCGCTGTTATCTACCACCCTCGAATTATGTCCGCAAACGGCGCTTATATAAACCACTCCATTTGATTTCGGGTCGAAGGGGTCTGCTGTAATCATTACTCCGCCCTTTTGCATATCTACTCCAACCTGTACTAGGGCAGACATGTAAACATCCGTTTGGCTGACATAATTACGTACCCGAGCCTCATAAGCCTCGAATCGCCAAAGCGAGGCCCAAACGCGCTTTACGGCTTCGATCAATTTCTGCTCGTTTCTTACGTTGGCAACGCTTGAATAAAGGCCTGCACCGCTGAAATTCGGTAAATCCTCTGAATTGGATGAGCTGCGGACAAAGACAGGCCTGCCGCCGAGCTGCGTTCGCCAGCGATCAACTATCATTCTGGCAAGTTCTGCGTCAAAAGGGGCGGCAATTATATCGGCCCTGAGTTCCTCTAATTTTTCTCGGCGATATTTTGGATTATGTACGAACTTATTGTCATCCAATAAATCCGCTATCCGGTCGTTGAAACCGTTTCTTTTCATGAAATCCGCATACCAGTAAAAAGGTATGGAAAATCCATCGGGAATGATGACGCCCGGTATTTTGGCATGGATGATTTCGCCCTGATTTGCGGCCTTCGAGCCGTAGGTTCGGCTGTCTTTTTTTCTCATTTCTGCAATGCCTGCAAGCCGTTTGGTCTGAAGGTCAACCGGCGGCACTTGTTGATCTGGCGAAGCAAATTTCGTCCTGATTTCTTCGGCTGAGGCAGGCGTCAATTTATAATCCGTGAGCGTGGCCTCCAGTTTGAAAACGTAGGTATCATATTCTCTGAAAAGCTTATCTGCGTCTTTTATGTAAACATTAGGAATGTTCCAGCCGCGGGCAAGTATGTTTATGTGAGATAGCGGCGAGGAAGGTTTGGCCACAATAATCCCGCGAACCGGCGGCAGGCTCTGTGGCAGCTCTTTCAGGATGACAATTTCGTTATCCCCGATTTCCACCGTATCATCGAGTTTATCAATGATATGGATACGTCCGACGGCCTCGCCGGTGTTCAGGGCCAGATAAACCTGATTCCGGTTCAGCTCATCTTGCGAGATTATCGGGATTTTCAAATCGAAAGAATTTTTCTCCTGCAGGTCAGAATTTGGCTTATAGGCGACTTCTGTAAAAAAGCTGGCGTTTATAGCCCGATGTGCTTCCTCGATAAGTGCCGCCGTGGCCAAATCTCCTTCCCAGAGTTCCCAAGTAAATTTTTCCAAAGGCTTCTGCCAGGCAATTGTCCCGGCAATAAACCTTCTATCCGTGTCCAGATAGATCGGCTTGAATACATCTGCCCCGCGGGGGACCAGAAATGTGGCAAGGAGAAAGTCTTTATGAAACCTGAAGCGCTGTGAGTTTATGTAATAAACTTTATCCTTATTTTTTCTGTCAACAATGAACATTATATGCGGCAGGGCATATGGAGTGCCTGAGTGGTAAACCCTTGCAAGCGAATCGAATTCCTCTCTTGACTTGATTTTACTTAACGAATTTTTTGGATTATCAGGTATTTTATTAGCCTTGACTTTCGGCTCCCTCATGGCGGAGGGCTTTCTTGCCATTTGAGCCAAACCCCAGCCCTGCGGGCAAAATACATTCAATAAAATGAAGGCCGATACACCGGAAATTAGAAAAATCTTGCCCTTGGAAAAGTGCTTACAAATACTTTGAAGAGATTTATGCATAACCAATTAGGACATTTAACCTTTTTGTCGCAACGGCTAAATCTTTATTCTCCATTTACTTATAACTCATGGCGAAACTTAATCCAGCCGCATATTCGGAAAAATTTCGTTCCGGCCTCACGAATATATTTTTATTAACATCCGGTTGTTAACACCGGGCCGGCAAATAATCCCTGCACCGGAAAAATTCAAAGGTTAATTTTTCAAAGTTTAATTATAGCAGGGTGCCGCTCAGGATCACTGCTGCTATCGAGAAATAAATTATCAGGCCGGTAACATCTACCAGCGTAGCTACAAATGGAGCGGAGGAAGTCGCCGGGTCGAGCCCTGCAAACCTAAGAAGAAAGGGAATCATTGAGCCGGCAAGCGTTCCCCACATTACGATGCCGATCAATGAGAAAAAGATCGTTATAGCGACCAGCGGCCAGTGCGGCCCATAGTCAAAAAGTCCGAGCAATTGCCAGGTTGTTATCCGCAGAATTCCGATTGTGCCAAGCACTATACCCAAAGCAAGGCCTGATAATATCTCGCGCCGCATTACGTACCACCAGTCGGCAAGGGTCAGCTCTTTAAGAGCCATTGCCCGAATTACCAATGTTGCGGCCTGCGACCCGGAATTTCCTCCAGAGGAGATTATCAGCGGGACGAATAGTGCTAAAACGACTGCTTTCTCGATTTCCTTGTCAAAGTGTCCCATTGCCGAGGCTGTCAGCATCTCTCCAAGAAAAAGTATTATTAGCCAGCCTGCACGCTTTCGGATAAGTGTCGTAAACGGGGTATCTACGTAAGGGAGTTCTAATGCTTCCAAGCCACCGAATTTCTGGATGTCCTCGGTCGCTTCGGCCTCGGCTACGTCCAAAATATCGTCACTTGTAACAACTCCTATCAGAACTCCATCGCTATCAGTAACGGGCAAAGCAGGAAGGTCAGCCTCACGAAATACGTTTACAGCCTCTTCCTGTGAATCCGTAGCCTTCAGTGCTACATAGCGATTGTTCATCAGATCGCTGACTTTTGTATCAAGGGGCGCTAAAAGGAAAGAGCGCATCCTGATATCGTCAATCAGTTGTCCCCGTTCATTGACAACGTAGATCATCGTCAGCGTCTCGCTATCTTTGCCATATTCCCTTACGTGGTCTAAAACCTGTTTAACAGTCCAGTTCGGCTTTACCCTTACATAATGCGGGGACATCAATCGGCCAACGCTTCCTTCCGGGTATCCGAGCAACTGCAAGGCTTTCCCTCTCTCTTCCTCTGAAAGGAGCGAAAGCAGCCTTTTAGTAACCTCAGCCGGCAGTTCTTCGAAAAAACGTGTTCGGTCATCATCTGCCATGTTTTCAAGCACCGAGCTTACTTCCTCATTTGTCAGTGATTCGACAAGCTGTGTTTGTTCGGGCAGTTCCAGATACTCGAAAACTTGTGTTGCAAGGCTTTTTGGCAGGCAGCGGAAAACCAGTGCCAGATCACTTGGATACTCTATCTGCTCGAGCAGGTCAGCAATGTCGCCGGCCTGCATTTCCGAAGTCAGGCGGCGGACAGTGGCAAAATCCCGCCCGCGGGCAGCCTCGAGTATTTTTTCCAGTGTTGAATGCTCCATTGTCCTGCCAAGAAAAGGGCGAACCGGCACAGTTGCTCGCAAAATGAAGGTTTTTTAATAAATCTACTATGTAAATTTATTCTGGCGTATCCAAAAACGGATTTTGTGCCTGTAAGTTTGTGCCTGTAAGATTAAACCCCTATTAATTAAGTTTAAACCGTATTAACAAAGGTTGTTTAGAGAAAAAACAAAAATAGATGATAGCCTGCAAATTTACAAGGCGACAATAGTAAAATTCAATTCAGCGAAGAACATATCCGTAGAAAACTTGAAATATCTGTCCCCGGCACTCAGCAAACTTTTCATACGATTATCAGGGCTTTAACTGTGTAATTACCGCAGAGATGCCGGTTCAAGGACAGGCAACCAAAAGTTATTTGCAACTGACCAGGCCTGTAATAATTGCAGAGAACCTGGCTCGGGCTGCAGAAGCTGAAATTATTCATTGATTTTGCTTTCAAGCCTGTATGAGAGATGAAATCGAACGGCAAGTAGCATTGCTGCAATTGTGAAAAACAGCATGGGGACGAAATGGTCATCATTTTTCGCCGTGTAAGCCAGGGCAGTACATGCGGCAAGCAATCCGGCAGCAACTACAAAGAAATTACGCCAGAATTTATGGGTTTTAAAGATGCTTATCACAGTTTGCCAGACCGAAGGTTTAATGAGAGCCCTATAGCCTTAATTCAATTGCCTTGATTGTGCCAAGTAATGACTTAAGGATGATTTTTACTCACCGGGCATCGAGAAAAATGCCCGCAGTTGGCAAATCTTTTGCTGATTTGTTCAACCGGCCTTTTTAGCTACCTCAGCAAAGCTTTCGCCTCTTATGAAAGCTCGGGCTGCAATGAACAATCTCTTAAAAGCCCTGAAAATTCTACTGAAAAACCAAAAGAATGCAATTGCAAAAACCAAAAGTATAATAGCCGCCACCACCGGAGCCACAAAAGCGACTATCGGCCCTAAAATAGCGATGACATCTTCCACCAAAGAAAGAATCCAATTTGAAACGGGCTCTGGCGAGAGGTTTGCTCCTATTCTGGCGGCCGCTTTCGTTCCATGTGAAGCTGCAGCGAAACCGCCGCCGATCAATGCGGCCGGAATAGATATTGATGGATCGAGGTCATAAACCGCGGCGTAAGCAACGATTACTCCTGCCGGAATGCGGATAAAGGTATGTATTACATCCCAGACGCTGTCAACATAAGGTATTTTGTCTGCAAAGAATTCGATTATAAACAAAGCTGAAGCGATTCCGATTATCCACCAGTTGTCCAAAGCCGTAAGCCCTCCGGGGAGCTTTGTCCCTCCTAGCCTTTGCAAAAGCCCCAAAACAGCAACAGTTGCATAAAGGTTGATTCCGGAAGTCCAGGCCGAGCCCAGAGCCAGTGTAAGTGTGGAAAACCATTCCATCGCTGCACCTCCATCAATTCTTTTTCAGGCAGAGAGTATCTCGATAATTTCAGGCAAAGACTATCTTAACAATTTTTCGGGCCGAGTATTGAAAATATTTTTCATCGTTTTCGAATGCCGGAATACGGCCTGGATTGCCTCATAATTCAATTAAGGCAAATCACGATTATTGGTAAATGGCTTTTTTAATGGCAAACGTCTTGATCGGAAAATGGCGTTGATAGGAGATGGTTTTATTTGTAAATGCCAATTTTGGCAATTTCTTGGCTTATCATGAGACAGAAATATTTTCAACTCTTTCAGTAATACCGCGATTAGGCTTAGAAAATACACGAAGTCTCAAAAGTAACTCGTTTGTCTTGAAATAAAAGTCTTGATTAAACCTGATTTACTCCTCATCTGCCTGGGAGCTGTCGCCATCGCGGCGGATGCCGAATTTTTCCAGCCTGTACTGAAGCGTCCTAAATGTCAGGCCAAGCAGCTTTGCAGCTTTGGTGATGTTGCTGTCTGTCCGCTCCATTGCCTGCATTATCAGGCTTTTTTCAACCTCTTCAAAATTTATGCCTTCCGGCGGCAGGATGAATTGCCCTGCGGCGGCAACTTTTGCTGCTGCAGACTGCGAGTGCATTTCCGGCGGCAGGTCCTCGACTGTAATCGTATCGTTTTCACAAAGCAGGACGGCCCGTTCAATGGCTGATTCCAACTGCCTCACATTTCCGGGATAATGATAGTCTTCCAGCAATTTACGGGCTGCAGGCTCCAGTTTAACGTTTCTATCAGTTCCGCGGGTATGCTTTTTTATAAAATAATCAATCAATACCGGTATATCACTGCGGCGCTCTCGTAATGGTGGAATTTCTATGGACAAAACATTTAACCTGTAATAGAGATCCTCACGAAACCTTTTTTCTTCTGTCATTTTCAAAAGGTCGCGGTTAGTAGCTGCCAGTACGCGAACATCTATGGGAATATCTTTAGTCCCGCCAACTCTCCGGATTTCTTTTTCTTGCAAAGCCCTTAGCAGTTTTGCCTGAAGCGAGATATCAAGTTCGCCAATCTCATCCAGAAACAAAGTACCGCCGTCGGCTATTTCAAAAAGGCCTTTTTTCTCGCTGACAGCTCCGGTAAAAGCTCCTTTTTCATGGCCGAAAAGTTCTGATTCCAGTAGGTTTTCATTGATAGCCGCGCAGTTTACTGCCTGAAAAATACCGCCTGAT
>DATLZX010000033.1:0-7989 GCA_035573795.1 Pyrinomonadaceae bacterium
TTTTATAAACAATTAAATCCAGGTTCGACCGAAATATAAACCAGTGTAAAGCCAGGGGAAGACAATCGGTTATTTCTTTTCCTGATTTACTCCTATTCCGTTGATCATTGCTGAAACTACAGATTCGGCAAATGCCCTTGCCATGCGTTCGACAGCAGGATCTTCCTCATTGAAAAATGACCGCGGATCTGATGAAAATTCGAAAGAATCTCTGAAAACAAAATTTTGGTTATCGTAAATGATGTTATTGCGTCTAAGATCACGGATTGTAACCGCAGCAACGATCTGTACTTCATAAACTCTGGCCCGGCCTTCGCGGTCAAGAAGCACTCCGGAAAAAGTAAAATCACGGATCGTGCCGTCAATTACCGCATCGGCTCCGGAAAGGCTGCCCTGTACACGGATTTTTCCGCCACGGCGAATGATTTCACGGGATACGGCATCGGTAAAGCGAGACTCTATTCTGTAGCGAGCACCGCGCGGCTCAAATTTGAAAGACGGCAAAGCGACAACCCGTATATCACTGGGAAGGCCGCTAGTTACCGGTTTGTAGCATTCCGTAAAGCCTGCGGTAAAGGAAACAACCAGTAGGAGTATTAATTTCGAGATAAAATTTTTCACACTGCGTAGCACAGTAATTAGAGAACAAAATCACAGAGCTGAAAACGTTTCAGCTTCTTCAAAAATGCAGAATTAAAAGTTCAATTTCACCAAATACGGATTGCCAATTAGCAGTCACGCTATTAAATTTACTAAAAAAGAATTCAGTAATTATTCTATTGTATTAATGAAATAGATGCCAATAAACGTTTTTGCTTTGTTTGCGACCCTATTTTGGAGGACAGGATAGCTTGTTGTTTGATTCATTGTAATTAGATGGTGTGTAGGCAATCGTTGCTGTTTGAAACAGGCAGACTACTCGTTCAGGTTAAACTGTCATTTAACAATAACTACTGAAATTTTCCGAGAGCGGAGTAGAATTTTATCGCCTGAAGATGCTCTTTTACATCATGTGCGCGAATAATTTTGGCTCCATTGAGAATACTAAAGATTGCGGCAGCGATACTTGCCGGCAGCCTCATTTCGACAGGGCTGTTATCCAGAATTTTGGCCAGAAAAGATTTTCTGGAAGCTCCGATAAGGACAGGAAAATCAGGAAAATGTCCTGAAATTTCCCGTAATCTGGCGATGATTTCGAGGTTTTGCTCGGGAGATTTGCCGAAACCGATGCCGGGGTCAATTACTATCTGGCCTTGTAAGATTTTGTGTTGCATGGCTAACTCGACAGAGCGGCTGAGGCCTTCAATAACTTCGGGAATAATCGAGGCGACATGAGGCAGGCAGTGCATTTCTTCAAAGCTGCCGCGAGAGTGCATAAGCACAAGGCCGCATCCGGTTTCCGCAGCAACCTGTGCGAGAGAAGGATCAAACCGCAGTCCGGAAATGTCATTTACTATATGGGCGCCTGCTGAAACAGCATGTCGAGCCGTCTCGCTACGTGTAGTATCTATTGAGATTATGGCTTCGGGGAAAGTTTCGGAAATTTTCTCGATTACCGGAATAACTCGATTTAGCTCTTCATTTAATGAAACCCTTTGGCTTGAAGGCCTTGTAGATTCGCCGCCGATATCCAAGATATCAGCTCCCTCCTCGAGTAATTTCTCTGCCCGCTGTAAGGCTTTTTCAACAGTGAAATAAAGCCCGCCATCGGAAAAGCTGTCAGGGGTGACATTAAGTATCCCCATTAGCAACGGCTTTTCCAGCGAGAGCTTTGTTCCTCGAACCTGCCAAAAGTTCATACTGATCCAATAGTCTCAAAAATAGGATTTAACTGCCAGAAGCGGTACCGACTTTGAATCTTTTCCGTCATTTTCGCTTGTATGAGTTGGGAAAATAAAAAACGGCATCCTTATTTCAAAGCATGCCGTATAAATTTAATCAATCAAAAATGATTTGAAAAGCCGACATTAAATCAGGCGGTAGCCGGATTATTTGATGTGATAGGGGGAATAATCGGTTTCTTGAAAGGAGATTTGACCGACTCTTCCTGTTCTTTGGTTCCGTCATCTTCGGGAGCCTGATTGGCTTGTTCGCGGTCATCAACAGGCAATCCGGCAATTACACGCTTCATCTGCTCGAGATCAAGCGATTCATATTCAAGTAGTGCCTCGACCAGGCGGTGCATAGCCTCGCTGTTATCGAGCAGGATTTTGCGTGCCCGTTCGTATTGTTCGCTGATAATCCTTCGGACTTCCTGATCAATCTTGATTGCGGTGTCCTCACTGAAATCGCGGTGCTGTGCAATCTCTCGGCCAAGAAATATCTGTTCTTCCTTTTTGCCAAATGCAAGCGGGCCAAGATCAGACATTCCGTATTGGCAAACCATCGCCCTTGCTATTTCGGTTGCTTTTTCGATGTCGTTAGCGGCGCCGGTTGTAACTTGCCCGATGAAAAGTTCCTCGGCAATGCGGCCGCCCATCGAGCTTGCGATCATGGCAAGCAGTTCTTCTTTGGTCCTGCCAAGAATGTCTTGTTCAGGAAGGAAAAACGTTACGCCAAGGGCTCGGCCACGCGGTACAATCGTTACTTTATGGACAGGGTCGCACTCAGGAATGTTCATTCCTACAAGTGCGTGGCCTGCTTCATGAACTGCAGTAAGCCTACGCTCTTTTTCGCTCATTACCATCGAGCGACGTTCCGGACCCATCAAAACCTTGTCTTTAGCAAACTCCAGATCATCCAGAGAGACGACCTTTTTATTTCGTCTTGCGGCAATCAGTGCAGCTTCGTTTACAAGGTTTGCAAGGTCGGCGCCGGTGAATCCGGGAGTTCCGCGGGCGATGATGCTGATATCAACATTTTCATCAAGAGGGATTTTCCTGGTATGGACTTTGAGGATTCCCTCGCGACCGCGAACATCCGGATAGGAAACCACTACCTGGCGGTCAAACCGACCCGGCCGCAATAATGCCGGATCAAGTACGTCAGGACGGTTTGTCGAAGCCATGAGGATTACGCCGTCGTTTGATTCAAAGCCGTCCATTTCGACCAGCAATTGGTTTAGGGTTTGCTCACGTTCATCATGGCCGCCACCCAAACCAGCTCCACGATGGCGTCCAACGGCATCAATTTCATCAATAAAGATGATGCAGGGTGCGTTTTTCTTGCCTTGTTCAAAAAGGTCGCGAACGCGGCTTGCACCTACTCCTACAAACATCTCGACGAAATCAGAACCGGAAATGGAGAAGAAGGGCACATTTGCCTCGCCTGCGACGGCTTTTGCAAGTAGAGTTTTGCCGGTTCCAGGCGGGCCCATCATCAGGACGCCTTTTGGTATCTTGCCCCCAAGTTTTTGGAATTTTTGTGGATCCTTGAGAAATTCGATGATTTCCTGCAACTCTTCCTTTGCTTCATCAACTCCCGCAACGTCTTTGAATGTAACGCGTTTTTGTTGATTTGTAAGGAGCTTGGCTTTTGATTTGCCGAAGCTCAGGGCCTTGTTGCCGCCGGCCTGCATTTGCCTTAAAGTGAATACCAAAAAGCCGACCAGAAGCAGGAAAGGAAGTATCTGAATGAGAAGCAGCCAGCCAAAACCACTGGAAGCGGGCTCCTCTTTATTTTCAATTACTGCACTGGTTCCGCGGTTTGCGGCGTTGAATTCGTCTATTTTTTTAATGAAAAGTTCCCGGGTAGCGTTGCTACCAAGGGTAGTATAAAATTTGTTTCCGGTTACGTCAGTAAATTCAATAGAAGATTCTCGAAAATATGCTTGTTTAAAGTCTTTGTTATTTATCCTTTCGATAGCAGCATCAATTGTAAGCTCCTGCGCAGGTTTTTCCTGCTTGGTACGCAGAAACCACAAAAAGAGTACTACCGAGGCGATTACTACCAGCCAAAGGCTTATTTGTCTTGCTTTAGAATTCAATTTTTCCTCCATGCGGCATAAATTATGTTACAGCGAATTTTTGCCGCTTGCGGATTTGATGAAATCTGCCAAACCCGCGTTGGTTAAAATAGCCCGAATCGTTATAAGATACGGGCTTAATTAGATTTTAAGTTTCAGAGTGCTATTTTTCAACCCTTTTTCGGCTTTTGTGAGGGCGCAAAGCTAAGTAGACGGTTACTTTTGGTTACATTGCCGCCGGGAATTTCAACGAGCCTGCCGCTTTTTTTCGATAGAGCCAGTCGAAGAATGGATTCAAGGTGAGAATTTGTGATACTCCGAAGGTTTCCCCTGACTTGAGAGAGCCATAGCCGAATTAGGCCAAGCTGCTCGGCTGGCAGCTTTTTTTCCAGAATCAACTTCAGATCGAGCTTTTCGGGGAGCTTATTATTGGCAGACAGAGTAATAATATCCGATAAACTGGCAAAAAGCCTTGCTTCGCGACCTAAAGTTTCGACGATTTTGGGGTTGTTTTCAGATAGCAGCGGAATGAGCTTTTTACGGATCCAAACCCTTGTAAAGCTTAGATCATCATTCATTTTGTCCAAAGTGTAGTTTATGGAATGATGCCTGCAATAGTTTTCGGTATCTTCCCTTTGGGCAAATTCGAGCAATGGTCTGATAATTTCGATTTTGAGGTTGACATCAAGATTTGATTCTTTGTCCCGATTTTTTCCTGAGTTGTTCTTATCAGGCAAAAGTTTTCCCAGAAAATCCGTCGGTGACACTTTACGTTTTGGCCGTATGGCGGACAAACCTTCGATTCCGCTACCCCGAATCAGGTTCAAAAGAAATGTTTCAGCCTGATCATTGATGGTATGCGCTGTAAAAATAAGTCTGCTTTTATATTTGATTGCTGATTGAATCAGAAAAGCATAGCGTGCCTGACGGGCTTGTTGCTCGATATTTGATTTTGGAGAATGACGCCACTTTTCAAAAACAAACTCTGAGTCGAATCTGTCGGCTAAATCAGCAACTAGTTTTGCATCCTCACCGGAAGCCTCCCTTAATCCGTGGTCAAAGTGGGCGGCAATAATCCGATGGTCAAGCTTCTTTTCTTTTTTCAAAGTTGCAATTGCTGCCAGCAATGCCGAAGAATCGGCTCCGCCGGAGACTGCTATAATCAGCGTTTCACCTGTAAAAGGCAGCTCTAGCTTGCGCCAGGTGGTGATGAGTTTTCTTTCGAAAGAATGCATTGAAAATAAACTGCTTCGGGCTAAAGAATGCTATCTTTTAAGCCATTGCAAACATAGCGGGAGAAATTAACTAATAATCAAAATGAGTATCTAATCAAACAGATAATTATTGAAGATTATCTGCTCTTTTTGCCGGCCTTTTTTGCAAAAGCACTGTACATCGGGAGAGGCAGATCAACTTCCCGCGGTCATTGAAAATTTCGATCTGCCAAACACTGACAGTCCGGCCGGGAAAGATCGGGGCAGCCTTTACAGTAATTTTGCCGCGACTTACTGCCCGTAGATGGTTAGCATTTATTTCGACCCCGACTGGCGATACCTTCTCCAAATCTGAGCCAAAAACAACCCCAATAGATGCGGCGGTTTCGGCCAAATAAAGCGAGACGCCGCCATTCATAATGCCCAAGTACTGATGAACCTTTGGAGTAACTTCCATCTCAAGGCAGACATTTTCTGCCGATGCTTCTACGATTTTGACGCCAAGAAACTGCAAAAGTTCGTTTTCAGAGATTTTTCTGATAAGTGCGGATTTTTCTTGTAAATCAGACATTTTTCTTTAAATTTATTTGAGTTTGCAAATACTGCAGAATCTAAGCAGATTTTGCCTACCAGCTATTCAGGTCATTTTTTGCTTTGATCAGTGCTTGCTTTACCATTTCGGGAGCGGTTCCGCCAATAACCGATTTTGTAGCAAGCGTAGAGGTTATCTTCAGTGAATCATAAACATCAGGGTCAATTATCGGCTCGATTTTTCTGAGATCCTCGATAGAGAGTTCATTCAGTTCAACCTGCATTTCAATAGCACGCAAAACCGCCCTGCCGGCTATTTCATGTGCTGAGCGAAACGGTATGCCGCGTCTGACGAGGTAATCTGCAAGCTCCGTAGCGTTTAGATAACCCTTTTGGGCTGCATCTAGGCAGCGGTTTTGATCTAGTTCTATGGTTTCAATCATCAAGGAAGCCATCTCTAGACAGCCACAGATTGTATCGAATGTATCAAAAACAGCTTCTTTATCCTCTTGTAGATCTTTGTTGTAAGCAAGAGGAAGCGCCTTTAGCATGGCTAGTAAAGAAAAATGGTTGCCGAAGATCCTGCCGGATTTGCCTCGTATCAATTCAAGGGCATCAGGGTTTTTCTTTTGCGGCATCAGGCTGGATCCGGAAGAAAATTTATCACTCAGCAGAACAAAGCCGAACTCCTGAGATGAGTAAAGTATCAAATCTTCAGCCAACCGTGAAAGGTGAACCTGCAGCGCCGAGGCTGCATAGGTAAAATCCAAAGCGAAATCTCTATCGCTGACGGCATCGAGGCTGTTTGCAGACGGTTTTGTAAAGCCTAGATTAAGTGCAAGCTGATTCCGATTGATTGAGGCAGATGTTCCGGCAAGTGCTCCGGAGCCAAGCGGAAGAACAGTAGCCGACTGCCTGCACAAAAGGAATCGGCTTCGGTCACGCGCAAGCATCTCGAAATATGCCAGGCACCAATGGGACCATAGTATTGGCTGCGCCCTCTGTAAATGCGTGTATCCAGGCAGGATAACGTCGAAATTACGCTCAGCAGATTCTGTCAGCCGCAAACATAGAACCTTGACAAGTGCAATAATTTCATCACAGGCAGATATAATCCAAAGGCGAAATGCCGTAGCCACCTGATCGTTTCGACTTCTGCCGGTATGCAGCTTTTTACCCAGATCACCAACTAAAGATACAAGGCTGGATTCGATAAAGGTGTGAACGTCCTCAAAATCCCGGGAGTTAATTGCCTCGGGTGGTATGCCATTTTTTTTAATGTCTTCGAGTGCCAAACAAACCTTTTCGCATTCTTCCTGAGAAAAAATGCCGGCTCCGGCAAGAGCCTCTGCGTATGCCTTTGATGCCTCGATGTCTGCTTCAAACAGGCGATAGTCGAAGCGAAAGGAACTGTTGAAGTCGTTAAAGCGGCTATCGGCCTTTTCGTTAAAACGCCCGCCCCAAAGTGAATGTTTGTCCTGCATTTGTTTCAGAGAAAATCAAATAAATCGAACTTGAAAAAGCAAGAATAAATGTTAAACAATCAAAATCAAAGCGAAAAAAGTATTATTGAAGGAAATAAGTTGGGAAGATGAGTTATTTTGCCAGTAAGTAGAGTGCTAAATGCCAGTATATCCAGTATTTAATGATGTATAAAATTCAGTTTTGCACAATCAAAATTGGCAATAAACAAAAACAGTCAATGAGCAAAAAAGGCAATAAACGAAAAACAGGCAAATATTAAACATTTAATTAATAAATCCTCGGCAATTCAAGTTTTATCAATGATAAAATCGCGGATATCACGGAAAGGGGTTTCGGGATTATCAAAATCCGGCCTGTAATAATGTGCGGCTGATTCATATTCTTGAATGAAGCCTTCCTCAAGTCCGGTATCGGAAATGATGCTTTGTGCCTCAAACCACTCTCTTTCGCTGATGCGCCTTGAAAGCAGCAAATATCTTGGGTCATCCAGGGCTTTGTTTGTCGGGTAATACTGGGCCATCAATGAAATAGCAGTTTGCGGGCCGAGAGTTTCGGCTATCCAACGGGCGCTGTGTTCGATTTCTGCAAGGTCGTTCGGAAGGACTAGCAATCTGATAAGCAGCCCGCGTCGAAGGATTCCCTCATTATCGAAAATCAGATGGCTGCCCATCTGGTGATGCATCTCGATCAGGGCATTTCTTGCAATTTCGGTATAACCTCGCACCTTGGAATATAGAAATCCGTTTTCGCTGCTGGCATATTTCAGATCGGGCAGATAAATATCAACAATGCCATCGAGAAGGCGAAGCACTTCGACCGAGTCGTAAGCGTTTGTATTGTAAACGATAGGAAGCG
>DATLZX010000034.1:0-5352 GCA_035573795.1 Pyrinomonadaceae bacterium
ATTTGTGCAACAATAAAAGAGCACACATGGTGTAATGATCTTAGGAAATCTTAGTATGCTTGCAGAGAGGTTAAATCTCAAGTTTTCAAAAAAACTTTCGTTTGAAGCCGTTGATTCTTAACAAAGCCGTTTTAACAAGAACAAACATCTTGTAGCCAAAAATATGGAAGCTAATTTGAAACTGGCATCAAAATTATTGTTTTAAACAGTTTTATCGAGTCGGCGAAATAATACACAGTTTGTTTACATTGTTTACAAATTCTGCAAACTTTTAGGTTAAATTATAAATTGAAATTACAGATATCATTAGCAATTGCATATTACCTAGTATCGCTTCAAACAACCGATGGCAGCAGATACCAATACGAAAGATAACGGGCCACGTAATACACTCACGAGAAAAGCGGTTCATTCATTTGGCTGGCTTGCAGTGAAGCGTTTGGCAAAGAACATCCCTTTTGGCGGAACCTTTGTAGCAATCGCTCTGGTGGGAAGCGACATCAAAAGAAAAGGATTCATTAGGGGGATTTTCAATTCGGCGCTGGATGCTACGCCAGTTGTGGGCTTATTGAAAAACGGTGTAGAGCTGTTCACAGGCGATTTGATACCCGATAGGGTTGATCGTACCGGTGGTAATTTTGAAACCAACGGTAATCCGAAGGCCTCATTAGAAATTTCCGAAAAACAATTGCCAAACAGGTAAAACCATGAAAAATGTTAGCCAAATAGCTTTAATCTCTTTGTTGCTAGTTTTGCTTTCTGGCATGGATTCAAGCGCTCAAACAAGGCGCCAACGCATCAAGCCTCAACCTACTCCTCCGGTCAACGATATAGAGGTAATTAGTCGAGCGGACGATCCCAGCCAACAAAATCAATCGACCGTTACTAAAGCTGATACTGCAGAGCCAGGCTCCCAGGTGCAGAATCAGGCCAATACCGCTTCCGGACGGATGACAAACAGACAGAATCAGGCAGGCCGCCCACTTTCTGCTGCAGAAAAGCGGCAGATGCTTGCTGCCAATGTTGAGCTAATGACAAAGGTAGAACAAAGAGTTGATGAGCTCAGAAAGCAGCTTTTCAGCCTGATAGAAAAGGAAAATAACATACGATTACGGCTCGATCAGATTGAAATTCAGCTCCGCCCGGAATCAATAGAAAGGGAAGTCGCTATTGCAGGTTCGCTAAGGCCGGAAGAATTGCGGCAGTTAAAAAGAAAATCGCTGGAATCTGAGAAACAGAGTCAGCAGAATCTCTTAACTGAAGTTTTGAGAGCCCGAAGCGCAGTCGAGCTTAGCCTGCAAAAAGCTGAACTGTTTGCCGAAAAACTCCGCTCCAAACTGGAAAGCGAGATTGATGATGCCCTGACTAATCAAGACTAGACGAAATGGACTATTTTTGGTTTTCAGAATAGCTGTATTTCGGATTTTTGTCTTTCTTTGGCCATTAAATTGCGCTCCAACAATTTCCAAGCTGCATAAGCCTTTAATTGTATCTAAACGACTTAGATGAAACCCTCTGTAGCCAGCTGATTTTAATTAGCTTCCTAATCGCTGCAAGATTTCTCATGTCCGATCGTTCATTTACCGAGATTTAATTCCAAAGTGTTTTTTACTATTGGTAACAATTTTTTTTCGGTGGTGAACAAATATGAGAAAAGTGATTTTTACTGTAACGGGCATTTTACTTGCCTTTTTGGCTTTTTCGACAGCGGCCAAATCACAAGGGGTAATCGTTCCGATAATTTGCGATATCAGGCCTTGCCGGCCCATTCCGCCCCCTGTTCCTTTTCAAGCCTCTCTGCCAATAAAATCAATAAAGTTTGATACGAATATTTCAGATCAGACAGCAACAACAAAGGTCGAGCAAATATTCAGAAATGATACAAACTACACGCTTGAAGGGATATTCTTTTTTGCTATTCCGGACGGCGCGGCAATAAGCGATTTTGCGATTTGGGAAAACGACAAGCGACTGACAGGCGAGGTGCGTACCCGCGATCAGGCAAGGCAAATCTATAATGAAATTGTCAGAAAGCAAAGAGATCCGGGGCTTCTGGAGTTCATTGGGAAAAATATAATCCAGGCTTCTATTTTTCCGATTCCTCCCAATTCTGATAAAAAGCTAGAAATTACCTATACCCAGGTTTTAAAGGCAGATTCGGGCTCAATTGCCTATGTTTACCCTATCGGGTTGAACCGAAGCCCAATCCAACGCCGAGAACCCGTTGCAGCAACATCAGGTTATTCCAGGCCAGAAGTTAGGCAGATCTCCGGAATCGTCCGCATTGATTCGAGCCGGCAGCTGGGCACAATATACTCGCCTACGCATCAGATCTCTGTAGATAAGCGAAGCGGCGGCCGAAGCGCAATAGTAACAATGGATGCCGCAGGGGCTAATAGTGATTTCAAACTCTATTATGGCTATACAGAATCAGCCATTGGAGCCTCGATGATTACTTATCGAGAGCCCGGAAAGGATGGATATTTTCTACTTACGATTACGCCCGGAGAAGTTTCCAATTCGTTCGAAAATAAGGACATTGTTCTGGTAATTGACACAAGCGGTTCGATGGCAGATCAGGGGAAATTAGATAAGGCGAAAGCGGCATTGAAATATGCGGTCGAGACGCTCCGCGATAGCGACAACTTCAATATCGTGGCTTTTTCAGGCGATGTCCGGTTAATGGAAACAGGTATGATAGCTGCAAACAGCCAGGGCAAAAAAAGGGGTAGAGAGTTTATCGAGAGCTTGAAACCAAGTGGTGGAACAAATATCGCCGATGCCCTTCAATCTGCAATAAGGCAATTCAAACCCAACGAAAGGCCTAAAATGCTGGTATTTATGACAGACGGAAATCCTACAGTTGGTTTAATGAAAACAGACCAAATCCTCGATGCCACCAAAAAAGCGGCTAAAGAATCTGTCCCGATGAGGATTTTTACTTTCGGCTTTGGATTTGATGTAAATACATCACTTCTGGACGCAGTCGCCACGGACAATGGCGGAATGTCTGATTATGTTGCACCGGATGAGGACCTCGAGGTAAAGGTCAGCAATTTTGTAACCAAAATTTCAAGCCCAGTTTTGACTGACCTGAGTATCAATTATGGCAGCCTCGAGACGGAAATGATTTATCCAAGGGATCTGGGAGACTTGTTTAATGGTGGCCAGATCGTAGTAATCGGCCGATATAAGAACTCTCAGGCTGTTTCTGAGAACACAATTACCGTAAGCGGACGCATAAAGGGCCAAAAACGTGATTTTACTTTCAGGAACATTAATGCACCGCTTCGTAGCGAAACAAATGATTTTCTGCCAAGGCTTTGGGCAGCCCGTCGGGTCGGCTGGCTTCTGGAAGAGCTGAGAAGAAACGGCGAATCATCTGAACTTAAAACGGAAGTAATTGAGCTTGCGACAAGGTATGGCTTGATAACTCCTTATACGTCTTATCTGGCAGTTGAGGATGAGATGGCTCCTCTTCCCATGTCAGCCGCTGAGCGAGACAGAATCGCAAATGAGGCCGCCAAGAGCATGGCAAATGTTTCCGGCGCACCGGCTGTGTCACTCAGCAAAAAGCAAAATAATATGAAGTCAAGTATTTCGCTGGCAAGGGGTGACAAAAAGGACAGTGTTTTTGCCGACAGCAAAGAAAACATAAAATTTGTTGGGGCGAAAACTTTTGTTTACACCGACGGAGAATGGAGGGATTTGGAGCTGACAGACAAAGTCAAATTGCCTTTGGTTGAGGTCAAGACTTTTTCTAAAGAGTATTTTGACCTGGTTAGCTCTATCCCAGACCTGGCAAAATATTTTTCGCTCGGAGACAAAGTTGCAGTTATACTGGATGGAAAGATCTATCGCTGCTCGCCTGAATAATTCTCAACGGCAGGATTTGATCTACTCCTCCGAGTTAAATTGATTTGAGGTGAATATGGTAAAAGAGTTAAAAGAACTTTAAACCAATATTCACCTCATTATTTATTGTGAAAACAATTAGGAGAAAAAACTGTAATAAAAGAGGGAAGGGATGATAAAGGGCATTGACTACCGCACAATTTCAAAAGGCTTTTTTTATTTTATTCTTCTTTTCATTTTATCAAGCGGTTTTTCGCAGGCGCAGACAGGGTGGCAGCAGGCAGGCATACCTGCCAAGAACGATTTGGTTGCCGTATTTTTCACATCGTCCGAGGAGGGCTGGGTTGCGGGTGATAAAGGCTTTTTAGCCCATACTACAGACAGTGGGAAAACCTGGGAACGTTATCCTTTGAATACTGATGCCGACATCAACGAAATTTACTTCAGAAATGATGAGCATGGTTATCTGGTTGCCGGACGGCAAATGTTCGTAACAAACGACGGGGGAAAAACCTGGAACGAAACAAGGATTTACAGGCAGAATGAATTCACCGGATATATTCCTGAGTTTCTGAGTATCCGCTTTGCAGATAAAAATCGCGGGCTGGCAATCGGTTCGCTGTTAAAAGTCGTTCGCGGCGAAGAGCTTGTAGTTGATTCACTGGTTTTCCGCACCAATGACGGAGGACAAAATTGGAGCCGGGTAATAGTTCCGACCAAGGTTGAGCTTTATCATCTCGATTTCGACGGTGCTTCAAGAATCTGGATAGTTGGAGATGACGGAATTATTCTGTATTCGGAAAATGGCGGCGAAAGCTTTACCAAACAGGTTTCAGGAACTCGTCAGCCGCTTTTCAATGTTGATTTTAGAGATTCTAAAAATGGCTATGTTGTTGGCAAAGCGGGAACAATTTTGAAAACTTCTGATGGGGGAAAAATCTGGCAAAGGGTTTTAATCCCCTACAAAGAATCCCTGATGCGCGTTTTCTTTACAGACGATAAAAACGGCTGGATTGTTGGTTATAAAGGTTTGATTCTGAGGACTTCTGACAAGGGATCTACCTGGATAATGCAGGACAGCGGAACCAAAGAAAACTTTTACGGGCTTTATATGTCGAAGAAATATGGCTGGACAGTAGGTGCCAAAGGTTTGGTGCTCAGGTACGAAAGATAATAATTTATTTTTTAAAGTAAATCGAGTCAGAAAATTTAAAAACTAAGTCTAATAATCAAACTTAATAGATAATAAACAAAGATCAGATAAGATAATTATTTATTATAAAAATGGCTTTTTGATTAGAAATAATAGCGCCGCTCCTCAAATAACTTAAAAGAAATAATTAAAACCCGCGATTGAGATTGAACTTTTTAACAGATTTGTGATATCTTACATCACAATTTCTTTTTCAATTCCCGATTGTAATTAGAATTTATTATCAGATCAAAAATTCTTTCAGGAGGAAACCGTAGATGAAGGTTAAAAGTGTACTTTTCCTT
>DATLZX010000035.1:0-3665 GCA_035573795.1 Pyrinomonadaceae bacterium
GCATAGGCAACTGCCTTGGCATGATTGCCTCCGCTTACGGCAACTACACCCTTTCCGATTTCTTCTTTTCTCAGGGATAAAAGCTTGTTGAAAGCGCCCCGCACTTTGAAAGCGCCGGTGTTTTGCAATAGTTCCAGTTTCAAGTAAAAGTTTGAAGCAAAACGCTGGCTCAGGTTGTTGTCGCGGACTGTAGGTGTGCGCTTTACAAAAGGTGCGATTCTCTTTGCCGCTGTTTCGATTTGATTTAGTGTGATCATTCCTGAGCCATCGTTTGAATGTGAAACGTGAGCTGGATCGTCCGCGGCATCAGGCAAATTGAGATTGAGGGTGCTTGCCCTGCGGCCGAAAGATTTTCTAAGCGCTGATAATGACATCATGACTTTGCTAACTTTTCTTTTAATTTAAAAATTCATTCAAGCAATTTTTTCACTACAAGCTCTTATTCAATTGCTGCCCTGCAGCTTTGGATTGATTGCTGACTCAGAGGCTTTGCAGCGGCCGTATCTGAATGAGCAGCTCGGTGCTGCTCTACAAAGTGGAGCCAGCTAGCGAACTGCTCGTCCTGAGCCGATACAATTTTGAAGAAAGCCGTTTGGATTTCGTGCGTAACTTTTCCTTTTTTTCCTGAGCCTATGATTTCGCCGTCAATTTCACGTATCGGTGTTACTTCTGCGGCCGTACCGGTTAAAAAGGCTTCGTCTGCAGTAAAAATGTCATCGAGCGTGAGCGAGCGTGTTATAACCTTGATCCCGAGCTTTTGTGCGATTTGGATTACAGAATCTCTGGTGATGCCAACGAGAATCGAGTCGTCGGCCCTGTTAGTGAAAATGACGCCATTCTTTATGATAAAAAGATTTTCGCCGGAACCCTCTGCAAGGCGGCCCTCAATATTGAGAAGAAGTGCTTCGTCAAATCCGCGGCCCAATGCTTCTTTTACAGCTAGAATAGAATTTATGTATTGCCCGCAAGCCTTGGCGGTGGTTGGCATCATGCTCGAATGAAATTTGCGCCAAGGCGAAATCGTTATTCTGACACCTTCACTGAGCCCTGCAGACCCAAGATAACTACCCCATCTCCAGGCAAGTATTGCGACCTCTGTCGGACACTTTGCTGGGTTGAGCCCTAGGCTGCTACTTCCGAAAAAACAGATTGGGCGGATATAGCAGCTTTTCAGTTCATTTAGTTTGATCAGGCTGTAGATGGCGTAAGCGAGCTCATCCCTGGTATAAGGGATCTCGAGCCCGTATTGCCCTGCTGAATAAAACAGCCTGTCAAGATGATCCGAAAGACGAAAAACTGCCGGCCCTAATTTCGTTTCATAAGCGCGGATTCCCTCGAAAACTCCGCTTCCGTAATGAAGCCCATGCGACGAAATATGAAAAGTTGCATCCTCCCATTGGACGAACTCGCCGTTTTTCCAAACCCAGTTACTGTTTTCAAATGACATAGAATTTCATTCCTCAAGAATTGATCCGGTCTGTAGAAATGTTTCATTCTGATAATTTTATTCACTCTTTCTACAGAGCCGATTAACAGGCTTGTTATTAACAATTAAATGATTTACTTGTAAAAAGCTTTTTGAATCAGGTGGCCTGCAGTGTTTTTGAATCAAACAGCCCAAAGAAACTGTTCCACGCTCTGATGAAGTGATTTGTCCTTGCCTAAAATCCAGTCCCTTCGCTGCTTGGAGCAAATATCCAGTGCGATTGTATCCTCCAGAACTTCTGATGAATGTTCAACACCGGCCGGAATAAGCAGGACCTGGTTTTCGCGCAGCGTCATAGTTCCATCCGGAAGGTGAAATTGCCAGGCACCCTTGAGTACCAAAATCACTTCTTCAGTATCATGCGAGTGCGGCTGAGTTGTTTCTCCTTTTTTTACTTCGACCCGTGCGATCGTCAGTGATTCTCCAAAAATCGCTTTTCGTAGATAAAAGGAAGTTACTTCTTCGTTTTCCAAATGATTGAGATCGTAAAAGTGCATAATCATTTCCTATTTCTTTTTTGAACCTAGAGAGTTATAGAGACTAAAACTTTATTTCGAGTGTCGTTGGTTTTACGGTAAACATCAGTTTTTTCGCGCCTCGATAAACTTTATGAGAAAACTGCTGCTTTTATGAAAGAGTTTTTCATTTACCTATCAAGTCGAATTTAAAGCCGGCATCAGTTTTTAGCTGCGTCAACCAGCTTGTTTTTCCCCATCCATGGCATCATTGACCTCAGCCGTGCGCCGACTGCTTCCATCGGATGATTTTTCGCTAGTGATTCAAGGCGCTTGAAATTTTCTTTGCCTGCTTCGCACTCGCTCATCCATTCATCGGCAAATTGTCCACTCTGAATTTCACTGAGAATCTTTTTCATTTCGGCTTTGGTTGCATCGTTTATGATCCGGCTGCCGCGGGTCAGGTCGCCATACTCTGCTGTATTCGAGACTGAATAACGCATATTACTGATGCCGCCCTCGTACATGAGATCTACGATCAATTTCATTTCATGAAGGCATTCGAAGTAGGCCATTTCAGGCGAGTAGCCTGCTTCGGTAAGTGTTTCATACCCGGCAAGTATCAATGCCGATAAACCTCCGCACAAGACTGCCTGCTCACCGAAAAGGTCTGTTTCGGTTTCTTCGCGAAATGTGGTTTCAATAATGCCAGCGCGGCCTGCCCCGATAGCTGAGGCGTAAGACAATGCAACGGCTTTTGTATCCCCAGAAACATCATTATGAACAGCAAGAAGAGATGGTACTCCAGCCCCTTTAGTGAATTCGCTTCTTACAAGATGTCCAGGGCCCTTTGGTGCGACCATGAAAACATTTACATCCTCAGGCGGAATAATCTTTTTGAAATGGATAGAAAAGCCGTGGGCGAATGCGAGATACTTGCCGGCTTTCAGAAATGGCTTGATCTCATTTTGATAAATGCTAGGCGCCAGCTCATCCGGTACGAGCATCATTATGACGTCAGCAAACTGCGCAGCATCAGGCGTAAGCATAACTTCAAAGCCGCTTTCCCTTGCTTTCTTCCACGAGGCGCTCATCTCAGGCAATCCTACGATTACATCGCAGCCAGAGTCTCTTAGATTTTGCGCGTGTGCGTGCCCTTGTGAACCATAGCCGATTACTGCAATTCTTTTGGTTTTAATCAGCTCTCTGTCAGCATCGGCTTCATATAAAACTTTCATTTCGTGTTTATTTACCTCCAAAAATTTCCTTTTTCTAAAATTGTTTTGCAGTGATGGCAAAACATTTACCCGATGTTTGCCACTTAAGTTTTTAGCTGCTCCGAGACGCTGAGCCTGCCGTGCAATGCATCGCCTTCGATTGACTCGACTTTGACCACTCTTACCTGTTGGCGGAGCCTGGTCAGAAAATTATCAAGGTTTTTGTTTTCTGCATCGGTTAGGATAAGAAGTCTCGAGAGGTTCTTTTCGCCTTCGCTGAGCAAAAGAATCTTTTCTATTCGGTAACCCGATGCAGAAAAAAGGCCCATCAGCCGCTCAGCATCGTTGAAACGGTTATTAAGCAGGATAGAAATTGTCTGTTTCATCTCAATCTCATCTCCTTATGTCCGGCACCGGGTGGAATCATCGGAAACACGCATTCTTCAGGTGCAACCTGTATATCCATCACTACAACGCCTTTTGTATTCAAGCCTTCGCTTAGAACCG
>DATLZX010000036.1:0-3665 GCA_035573795.1 Pyrinomonadaceae bacterium
TATTTTGCTAACCCCCAAATCGGCAGAATCTAATTTACAAATCAAAATTACAGGTTAAGTAAAAGTGTGATTTCTTACAAGTTGCGGAATAAGTAAATTATTGTTTTTTCTCAAAAAAATCACTTTGGCACTTTGATTGCATTGAATCTATCAGCGGAGGAATAAGCTAAAGGCTTAGGTGCATTTTTATCAACAGTTTATAGTAAATTTCAAAGATCATGCGGCACAAATTTTGTTAAACTTGATTGGCCGCATAGTGACAGATTTTGGCACTTTTGTGCGAATTTTTTTCTGAAAGGACTACTTGCAAATCCTCCCGATAAAATGCCTGGACTCGATAAAAATGCCTGTAGTCAATCTCAGCCATAAACACAATCAGGCCAGAAATCAATTCCTCTCACAAAACAAATCTACTTCAGAATCTTACTTTCATCGCAAAATATGGTAGAGCAAGATCAGCAAAACTCCCAGAATTCCAATAATTTCCATCCGGCCTCAGACGGCATAATCTCAAAGCTCGGTAAGCGAGCCTTGCACCTTCGTATAGTCGAGGCTTTTCTTACTCAGGTTGAGTTTCAGGTTATGCAAAAAGCCTTGCCCGGATTCGACACTTCTGAAATCAAATCTTCACTTTCTCGACTAAGGGAAATTGCTGATGCTGACGATGCGGATTTTCGCTCAACGGCCGATTTTATCTCGATGCGGTTAGCCGATTGGTTCAACGACCTTGTTGTAAGGGATTCGAAGCTTGAAGCCTACCATATTCGCAGATATTGCGACGGCCTGAGATCTAAGCCAGCAATGGAAGTCTTCATTGCACTTGCAAGATTCTATCGTGAGCTGCCGCTTGACCGACGTTCATTGAGTAAGTTCGACCTTGCAATAACCCGAGCCTTCAGTACGAATATCGGAGAGCTCCGCCGAACAATGACGGTTGACCGCACACAATTATGCCGACGCCTCGCCAAGCTATTCGAGGAATGGGACGATCAGCCATTTCCTGAAACAGAGTTTGGAGAAAACGGCCTGTTCGATGAGCTTGTGGAAGAATGCATCTCACTGGAAGACTTCGAAACGCTTGTCAGCAGCCGGCTTTTCGATCGTATACGTGAATTCAAAGCATCGTTGGGCAAGGATTTTTTCAAGCCGGCAGTCATTGCTGCCGCGATAGAATGCAATATTGCGGTCGGCAATAGATTAAGCCATCTAATGACCCAGGCAAGCGAGTCGCTAGGCGAAAAACTCAGTTCGGAATTCGATCTGGGCGGCGCCTTCAACGATGCTTCGCCACATGCCGAGCGATACGTTACAGAGGTTTTAAGCGATCTAAGGTCCAACGGCATTTCTCAGAATTCGCACTCTTCTGACGTTGAGCTTTTACGGAATATTTTCAACCTGACCGCCACACTGCAAGACGAGCATTTTCCCGCAAACGGGCACTCAGCCGATAATTTTCCAATTGATTTAATCGGAAAGGCGGTACAATCGGGAGATTTTACGATACTTGGCCTTACGGATGACGATTTCCTTCTGACCAGATCAGCCAGAGAACTCTCGCTCTCATCAGATTCTGCAAATCGTATTTATTCAGAAATCGGCAAGATTCTGGCTGGTATCGAATTCATAACTGCCTCGAAAAACTCAGCCCTGGTTTACGAAAAACTTCTTGAATTGATATCCGAAGCCGAGGCAAACTGCTCGCTTCTGGATATGGGACGCGGCAGCAGCGAGCCGGAAAGAGCCCTGTATGCTGAATTTGCTAATCTTCTGCTCAAAGCCATCCTAAGGGCGCAGCGTTTTGCATTCAGGATTGGCATGCAGACAATCGGACTGAATACGGACGAAGGAATGATCTTGCCGCCTAAACCAGATGTGCTCGAACCTTCGCTTCAGGGCAGCTAATAAATTTTCGATTAGATTTTCAATGCTCACAGCGGCTTCAAGTCTAACTCAAAAAACCACCAATCTTGTCATTTAAGCTATTGACAGCATCTGTGAGCTCTTTAAGTCGAACTAAAATCACCAACCTGGTTAATTACGCCGGGCCGGTTTCGTTGGGACATTATATGAGGCCAAAAAGGCGAGATTTGCAAGATACAATCGAATTTACTTCCAACTTAATTTGGCTGTTTTGCAAAAAGGCTAGGCGGCCGCCTGTTGTCCGACGGTTTCTCTAGGCAGGAGTTTAAGGATTTCCTGAACTATATATTCGGTCGAATTTGGAATGGTCAGGCCGGCCGTAGCTGCCCGCATTTTGTTGTAAGTCTCTGAATCAGTTTTAAGCTTTTCTATTATTTCGACGATATCGCGCGGTTTTTTCAGCAGTGTACCGGCTCCGTGCTTCAAGAGCAGTTTGAGCGTACCGGCTTCTTGCGGCATCGGCGGTGTGGTTGCATCCGCTATGATAGGCAGGCGGCATGCAAGCGCTTCAAACGTAGTCAGGCCGCCAAGCTTGGAGATCATTACATTTGCCGACTGCATGAGTTTTTCAATCTCTTCCGAATAGCCGATCACCTTAACCGGAAATCTGGCCGATGCAGCCACTTCTTCAGCCACTTTCCTCAGTTCGTCATTGCGGCCGGCAAGAAAAATCGCCTGTATATCCAATTCCCCACGGGCAAGCTCGCGGAAGATAGCCGGAATGTTTCCGCCTCCGATCCAACCGGCATTTACAAACACGGTAAATTTTTCCGGATCGAGCCCGAATGCGCTTCTGGCCTGCTTGGCGTCTGCCTCATCTACTTCATGAAATTTCGGATGGACGGGCATTCCGGTAATTTTTATTTTTTCCGGGCTGATTCCGTAATCTACCAATTGCGCTTTAGCATCTTCATTTGCAACAAGATAAAGCGAGACATCTTCGCAAGCCCAGCCTTTCCAAAACCCATAGCATGGATCTGTAACCACGGTAACGAGCGGCACTTTGTCTATCAAACCAAGCTCTCTTAGAATCCTGCCCAGAGCATGCTGCGTCAATGGATGAACGCTGACTACAAGGTGCGGACACCACTTTTCGAAATGCTCGCGAACGTAGCCGATACAACGCTTGTAGAAAAAATCTCTTGTTTCAGGCCTTATGCGGTTAATCAGCCAATAAAAGTATTTCATCCAGCTCTGTCTGTGACGTAGGAGCCAGTTGTAGAGCCTAACAAGTTTGTCAGCAATATGATGAGAATCCTCGATTGCCCGAATCGTGCGGATTGTCAATGATTCTCCATTCCAAAACCTGGTGAAACCATCTACAAGCGCTTGAGCGGCCGAGCGATGCCCTCCGCCGGTGTCTGAGGATAATATCAGAATCTTCGGACTGTTGTCTTCCATTAATTATTTTTGTTCTATTTTTCCTAAAAGAACCGTCAAAAAAAGCTCTGCAAAAATCCGGTGGAACAGCTGCTTGATCAAGGCAATCCATCTTCAGTAACAGTTTCCCGATTGACAACTTCACGCAGCAAAGGTTTTTAGTACTATGCCGTAAAAATCACTGCTTAAGCCTTAAAACTCAGCCTTGAATTGTTCCGGGTCAACAAGTTTTCAGAGCTGCCTCACGGGCGGCGGCAAATCCTGCTGATTTTGCGGCCTTTCTCATCTCGCCTTCCAGTTTTTTGATTTTAACCAAATGGCGTAAATTGAAAGGAAGCGATGGATAGTAGCAGTTTGATTCATGA
>DATLZX010000037.1:0-6357 GCA_035573795.1 Pyrinomonadaceae bacterium
TCAAGGCCGTAATTAACTACCCGTTTAACGGGAAAAGGCAGTTGTCGGAGCAAATGATCATCAAGCGGCATATTGGAAATTGAAGAGGATCAGACTGAGGGCCTATACAAATAAATAAAACGATTACAAACAGGTTAAAAAAAGTTTATTACACGAACTAAAACGATTCATTCAGTTTGAAAAGAGAAAAATTGCAAAACAGACACGCTCAATCAAAAAGAGTAGCGTTTTTTATTAATGGCGGCTCAATGCCAAAGTGCTCATAAGCAAGCCGCGTGGCCATCCTGCCGCGGGGAGTACGGTTCAAGAAGCCGATTTGGAGAAGATAAGGCTCTATGATCTCCTCGATTGAATCTTTTTCTTCAAAGAGCGCGGCACAGAGAGTGCCCAGGCCGACCGGGCCGCCATCGAATTTTTCGATTATCGTCAAAAGAAGCTTTCTATCCAATTCATCAAGGCCGAATGTGTCAACTTCCATTCTGTCTAGAGCAGATGAAGCGATCTTTTCGTTTATGAATCCTTCATGTTCAACTTCGGCAAAGTCCCTGACCCTACGAAGAAGGCGATTACTGATTCTGGGAGTTCCACGGGAACGTTTTGCAATTTCCATTGCTCCTTCATCATCAATACTTACGCCAAGAATTCTGGCCGAGCGAAGCACGATGCGCTTTAATTCATCGAGACTGTAAAAATCGAGGTGGAAAACGATACCGAAACGCCCCCGGAGCGGAGCTGTAAGAAGTCCGGGCCGAGTGGTTGCACCCACAAGAGTGAATTTTGGAAGATCCAATTTTATAGAGCGGGCGGCAGCGCCCTGTCCAATCATTAGGTCAAGGCAGTAGTCTTCCATCGCAGGATACAGGATTTCCTCAATGGCGGGATTGAGCCGATGAATTTCATCAATGAAAAGCACGTCACCTTCTTCGAGGTTTGTCAGGATGGCTGCCAGATCGCCGGGCTTTTCAATTACCGGCCCTGCAGTGGATTTAAGGTTTGATTCCATTTCAGTGGCAACAATGTTTGAAAGCGTTGTTTTGCCAACGCCGGGCGGGCCGGTCAATAAAATATGATCGAGGGCTTCACGCCTTGCTTTAGCGGCTTTCATAAAGACACCCAGATTGTCTTTTACCTGTTTTTGGCCGACATATTCACCAAGCGTAGAAGGCCGTAGGGCCGCATCAAACCCGGCATCATCCGAAGTAACGGACATGTTGGGTAGATTTGCTACAGGTTGCTGCATTTTTTAATTACTGACCCGAAATTGGCAACAAATAAATAGAGCCATTAAAGTATTTTCTCAAGGATAATACAAATAGCCAGTAAAGCGTAAGCCGTCAGAATCTTTGTTATAGCGTAAGAAAAAATATAGTTGCCTGAAAATAAACCATGACCCGAAAAGATTAGGGTTAAAATATCCGGGCTTAAGAAAACAATCCTTTATGATATAGGGCTGTTAAATCCATCGCGAATGCAATCAAACAATGGAGGAGCAGTCCAATGAAAATACTGCCCGATCTGAAGCTCAACCAACCGAGGAATAAGCCTGCGATAATCGCAGAAAATGTCTCCAGGGGCGGTTTGCCAAAATGTATCATGCAGTAGGGAACTGTCATAATCAAAACCGAATACATACCGAACACCGGTTTAAGGGATTGAACCAAAAATCCACGAAAGAAAAACTCAAGGCCAAAAAATTGAAGGAAATACAATATCTCCCAGAAAATCAATAAGGTTGAAAATGATGCCATCTCGGATTTGAACTGCAGAAAAGGATATTTGGAGGCAAAAGCGGAAGTGGCAGAAAGAAACGTAATGGCCGGCAAAAGAATTAATGATACCGGGGCAAGGATAGGCAGAACCTTCTCACGCCCAGAAAGCTTCAGGCCATAGTCACCCAGGTTTTCCTTCCAGTAGAATTTAATAACCAAAGCAGGGATAACAAGATAAAAAAGGGTTACGATAATGACCCACCAACAAAGCTGATAAAAATTTGTCCGGGTGCTATCCGAAATCAGAATTGACAGGGATTCCAGACCGAGCGGGTTCAAAATTTTTGAAGCAGCAGATGGTTCTTTCAAGTAATAAATTGCAGAAAGGCCGGCCGAGGTGTAAATAAAAGTGAAAATCACCCTTTGATCGAGGGCTTTCAGGTCAGTAATGAAGCTACTGAATATTTTATTCATTAAGGCCGGGTTTTTAAGGGCTGTTTCAACAAAAAAATCAATTGAGACATTCAATTTTAGTGAAATAGTAAAGTTTCAGATAATTGCATAAACAAAAGTGATCTCTGCAAGTGGCTTGTTTTCAGCCCTTGCTGAGAAGCCGCAGGGCATCTCTCAGAATAACAGATAAATCAGAATCGGTTGTAGAAGCTGCCGCTTGTTTGAGAGCCCTCTCAGCTGCCTGCTTTTGGTAGCCGAGATTAAGGAGGGCTGACAAGGCGTCATCATAGGCAGAAGATTTGTCCGAAGTAATAGGTTGCCCATCAATCGGGACGACCGCAAAAGAGGATAGTTTATCCCTTAATTCTACAATCATTCTTTCTGCGGTTTTTTTACCTACGCCGGGTATTGTGGTTAGACGTGCTATGTCGCCAGATGTAATGGCACTGATAATCTCATCCGAGCTCATTCCGCTCAACAGGGAAATACCTGACCTGGCGCCAATGCCCTGAACCGAAATCAGCTTTAGATAAAGTTCCCGATCGCGTGCCGTAGAAAATCCAAAAAGCTGGATAGCATCTTCACGGACGCTTGTATAGATTTTCAACTCGACATGGCTGCCAATTTCGCCAAGCGTGTAAAAAGTAGAGAGCGGCACAAACACTTCATATCCGACGCCGCCAGCCTCGATAATGATTCTAGAAGGCTGCTTTTCTATCAATTTGCCTGATAAATGACCAATCATTGTTTCATTTATGAAACAGAATTGTAATTTATCAAAGGCTTTTGAGCAATTGCTGGAGAGAAGAAATCTGGCATTGAAGACGAAGTAAAAACATCTGTTGAAGAAAAAATTTTTTCGAAGCTAAAAACTTTTCAAACAAGAGCCGGGAGCGTTAAAATAATTATGTGAATTTTTCGGGGCCGAACAGGCCGCCCGGGTAGGCGATAAATGCTTTTACTGAATCAGAGATTTTGCAACGCGATTGAATCCAAAAGCATCGCATTATCGTAAATAAACAAGTTGAGTTATTCGGGGGAATTTTCAGATGCTGCTGAGACCTTTTTTCTTAAAATTAGCAATCTTTTTAGCCTCATTGATACTAGGTTTGGCGGTAGCCAGCTTTTTCATTGATATCTCGCTTCCGAGCTTCCGCATGCCATTTGCAGAAATGCGCGAGAGACGCGCAGAAATGTTTCGCCAGAAGCAGGAAATGAAAAGAATGATCCTCGAGCTAAAAGCCGAGAATCAACTTTTAAGAGAAAAACTTAAAAATGGTGAAAGCTGCACGGACAGTGAGGCGTTTATGGATACACCTCTGCCGGTTGCGCCATTCGAGGATCCCCTTGAAAGCGAGCAAATGTTATCCAAACCCGAACCGCCCAGGCCAAAGTTAAAAGTCGAGAAAAGATAGCACTTCAGGCTATGGGTTTTACTATAAAACCGATTTAATCAGCATCTGATAAAATTCGACATATTTGTCTAAGCGAATATAAGAGCCACAGATTAAGCGCTTTTGAGCAAGTTATGGTAATCTGTGGCTCTAGGTATTTTTGTACTTAGGCTTTTAATTTATAACAGAAAAACAAAACCGAGCCCGTGCAAAAAAATATCAGCGAGCAAACATAAATCTGATGGAACTTGAGGAACTGAAACAACAAATTTGTGAGATTGGCCGCCTGATGTATGAACGCGGATACGTAGTTTCTTCTGATGGAAACATCAGTGTAAGAATAGGCGACAAGATACTTGCTACGCCGACAATGACCTGCAAGGGAAGAATGACTCCCGAAATGCTCGCAATCACTGACCTGGAAGGAAAAAGGATCTCAGGCGGCAGGCCATCATCAGAGCTTGCAATGCATCTTTTAATCTATCGGGAACGTGAGGATGTAAAAGCGGTTTGTCATGCACATCCACCGCACGGGACTGCATTTGCAGTAGCGGGGCTTGCCATTGATAAGCCGATCCTCTCGGAGGTTATATTAACTCTTGGATGCGTTCCGCTGACGCGGTATGGAACTCCGTCCACAGCCGAATTAACAGATGCAATGCAGCCATACGTCAGGGATCACAATGCGCTATTGATGGCAAATCACGGTGCAGTAGCTTATGGCTCGGATCTTTGGCAAGCATTTGACAGACTAGAAACACTTGAGCATACAGCCAAAATAGCAATTTTGGCCAAAATTTTGGGCGGAGCGAATGATCTGCCTCCCGATGCAATATCAAAGCTGATCAATATAAGGGAAAAAGCTGGTTATTTGGGAGAAAATGCCCGCTGCCAGGCCTGCGGCTATCTTCACAATAGCGGTGTCGCTTGCTCGAATGAAAGGCCGGCTTTTAGAGAGATGAACGGCGAGAAAATCTCTTTATCGAGAGAAGAACTAATCGAGCTTTTGAGCAAAGCCGCCAACTTGAGTTAAACTCTTATTTTTCCAGGAGCCGAGATTTTTCGATTGGAGGAGGCTTTTGGGTTTCAATTCGGTTGTTTTAGGTTTAAGTTTTTTTGAATTCTATTTACTAGAGAGGAAATATCCGGATGCAAGAAGCATTGGGAATGGTTGAAACAAAAGGTTTGGTTGCAATGATCGAAGCCGCTGACGCAATGGTCAAGGCTGCAAACGTTCAACTGGTTGGGTATGAAAAAATCGGAGCGGGTTTCGTAACCGCCATAGTCCGCGGAGATGTTGCCGCAGTCAAAGCTGCAACTGACGCAGGAGCTGCAGCAGCCAGAAGAGTCGGTGAATTGGTCAGCGTGCACGTAATACCGAGACCGCATTCAAGCGTTGACGAAACACTTCCGGTTGTACGCAGATAAGAAGTTTTTTCACAAAATTCTGAGGCCGGACTTGGATTTCAGTTTCAAATTTTACTGATGTTGAATCCAAGGCCTAAAAAACATATTTTCCCAGGAAAATGATTATTGCCAGAATACTAGGGACTGTGGTTTCTACCCAAAAGGACCCCCGTCTGCATGGTAAAAAGCTTTTAATTGTAAAACCAATCAATCTGGACGGAAGCGATCAAAGCGGGTATTTGGTTGCGGTTGATACCGTAGGAGCCGGCTTTCATGAAAAAGTCATTGTGGTTGGCGGATCGAGCGCAAGAATGGCTGAAGGGAACAAGGATTGTCCCGTAGATTCAGCCATTATTGGCGTTATAGACCGCATTGACTATGAAAATTAGCTTAAATTTTTTTTTGGCACAATTCGAACTGATATAAAGCAATTGTTTGTCAATTGTTTGTAAAGAAAAAACGACGTTGAATTAGCGACAACAGACGAGCTCGAGAAACGTCTGATTTTATCTGTTATTGTTAATGGGGATATCATAAATGCAGATTGCCAGGGTTATCGGGAATGTAGTTTCTACGGTAAAAAATCAATCTCTCGAAGGAAGGAAGTTTCTCATTATCCAAACCCTGGACAAAGACCTGAAACCGAAGGGGAAGCCACAGGTTGCACTAGATTCTGTGGGTGCCGGTGTAGGTGAACTAGTTTTCTGGTGCCGGGGCAAGGAAGCGGCGTTTCCTTTCAAAAGGGATGACACCCCAACGGATTGTACTATTGTAGGAATCATTGATTCTGATTCTCACGTTTTTCAAAAATGATTATCGCTCGAGTAATTGGGAATGTGGTTTCCACACAGAAAAACCAGCGCTATGAAGGCGGGCGGATAATGCTATGCAGGCAGATCTCGCCAGATGGCGAAGACATGGATTATACCTGCCTTGCACTGGATGGCGTTGACGCCGGAGAGGGCGATATCGTCATAATCGCACAGGAGGGCTGGTCAGCTTCTACAGCGGCGACGGGGAAGCCCGGAGCTGCGATTGATTCGGCAATCGTAGGAGTGGTGGATAAAATCGAACTGCTCGAGGGACAATCCGGGTAAGCAGTGATAAAAGACCTTAATTCTCTCGGTTTACGATAACTTGATGAAAATAGACTCCAAAAATTTCGAAGCAAGAGAGGTAGCGGCAATCTATGCTGCTATAGAGCATCTGAGCCAAAGACTTGAAAAACTCGAAAACAGTGTGGCTTCTCTGACAATTTCAACTGCCACACGTGAGCATTCTTCAAAAAATAAATTCAACCTGATACCCGGGGATAACCACGGTATCTGCACCTTTGAACCGAATAATAAGCCATGCGATAAGTGCCTGATGTGCAGCACGCTTGGATTTTAGCT
>DATLZX010000038.1:0-4651 GCA_035573795.1 Pyrinomonadaceae bacterium
ATGAAAACTGGCACCATGCCACCACCTGCGGTTACATTTGCCAGCTCAGAACTAGAAAGACGTGTAAAGGCGGCTTCCGCGCTGCCAGTAAATAGCAGCGGATCCAGATCAACTAGCTGCGATTGCCATTCCAAAGTGCCGTCTTCTAGAATCATCGGAAATCTTTCACGCGAGGTCTGTACACGGTATTGGACCAGATAGTCGCCTGCATTTAAGGCTTTAGTAATAGAATCTTCCCAGTCAGTCTCATTCAATGACCAGCCGATGTAGATACCGTGGCCGCCATAATCGTCATTCGGTTTCAATACCAGATTCTCTTTATTCTCCCTCACCCAATCAAGAAGCTCTATATCGGCTCCGTTAAATGTAGTTTTGCGGTCCCGGAGGTGTCGCGTCCAGGGGACATGCTGGCGGATTGCCTTTATTTCTGTGGCAGAAAAGAGCGAGCCGTAGCTTTCATCTGTCAAAATCGCAAAAATCGCTTTTTTATGAACGAGTTTTCCGCGAAAACTGTTTACCATACAGACCGAATGGTTTTTGTAAGCCTCATAAAGAGCAGGTGCTTTATCTAGAATCGGCAAATATTCATTGACCAAAAGACGCTTGTAAACAATATCAATCTTGAAGCCGCCATCTTTTAGATTTTTGCCGTCATACTCCAGCCGCTCGGGAGAGGTTATTATGGTATTCATCCCAAGAGAGGAGAAATATTCCCGAAATAATTCGAATTCCTGCTGCGTTGGTAGTCCCTCAAGGTCAACTATGGCGATATTTGGCTTTTTTGCTGGTGAGGTGCCCAGAAACTCTTTCCAGCAGCTTAACAAAACTTCGGCCATGAATGGCGAGCCCGAAAAAGGAACAGCGCTGTAACGCTCTTGAAACTTTTTCATTACCGGAAGTTCTTGAAAAATTCGGCTTGCTGAATCGGCATAGGCTATTCCGGCGGGACTTTCACCATTAAGCTCAACAAAGGAATAGGACTCTTCAGAGAGAAAGGAATCAAGCCGCGCTGTGGGCGAGACGTGGCTGTAACCCGGCTCGATTTTTACCAATTCTAATTCTTTGCCCCTTATTCCCAGTTCTTCCAGGATGTTTGTCGAACCGATTGCGGCATCTTTTACTTTTTGCAATGCATTGAAAACATGGTTGCAGGCTTTTCTGACCGAATCCCATTCCTCCTGTGTTATGAAAAAGGGCTGAAGGAACGGTGTAAGACGCCTGCCACCGAAAATCAGGCGAGATTTTTCAAGTCCGCGGTCCAGTACCTCGACAGACAGGCTACGGAGCTTTTCGTCCTCCAAAAGGTTGTCAAAATGTTCTATGGCTTTCTGTCGAAGCATTTCAGTGTTATCTTTTGTGTCGAAATAACTTAGTAATAAAAGAACGGATTATTTGGCAAGGTCCAATATCGCCTGAAACTCTTCCGCAGTAAGCGGCATAACAGATAACTGCGATTGGCGAAGCAAACCGATATTTTTTAATTTTGGGTTTTCCTTGATATCTTTCAATGAAACAGGTTTTTTCAGCTTTTTATCAACGCTGAGCTCTACTGCAACCCAGTTTTCATCTGTCGGATCAGGGAAAGCCGTTTTGGATACCTTGGCAATTCCGACGACTTCTTTTCCGACATTTGAATGATAAAAGAGCACCTTGTCGCCCTTTTTCATCGCTTTGAGGTTGTTTCGAGCCTGAAAGTTTCTGACGCCCGTCCAGTCGGTCTTGCCATCTCGTTGAAAATCGTCCCAAGAGTAATCAGTCGGTTCCTGTTTGACAAGCCAGTAGTTCATAGTTTCTATTTCTCAGGTTTAATTTGGATTGAAAAATCAATTAGCTCGAAATTGTCAAGATTGAACTGCCCGAAATCATTTAAGAATCATTAAGATTGTTTCTGCGCGGCGGCAGCTTTTCTGCTGAGCCAGCGGGCCATTCTTTCCAGAATTGGGCGGAATGGCTTGAAAATTTTCGCCCTGATGCTGTTTTTGTTCTGCTCTTCACTAAACGCTCTTAGCTGCTTTTCAGCATATTGCCTTATTTGCGGCTCAAGGTTCTGCTTTTTAACAGAATGACGAAGCGTAAGGTAGTAATGCTGGCCAACCAGGGAAAATATCAAGCCGGAAAGATTAGGCTTGAATGACATTTTAGCCATCCAACGCTTTGCAAATCCTTCAGTAGGCTGTAGCAGTGCGCCGAGGGAAACCTCTAACCAGGCAGCCTGAGTGCCCACTCTTGGGTGATACAGTCCTGGTATATCGCCCTTTATAGGTACATCGAGATTCTTTATCCTCGGATCATTGATAAAGTCAACCAGTTTAATTTTTTCTAAGCCTCTAGTGTGTTCAACCGGCAGAAAGTCCAGCACCCTCTGGATATTCTCCAAAGTATTTTTTGGCAAATCCAGAGTAGAGGCATTTTCTATCCTAACTTTAAGAGTTTTTGCCGTTTTTTGTCCGGCGGTTTGTATTGCCATATTTACTAAATTTTAATCTGCCTACACTCTTAAAGTAAAAGCTGAAGTTGATTACGATACTGAAATTAGCCAAAAATCATAACTTTAAACAAGACCAAAAGATTTTAAACAATGTGAATAAACGAAAATGGGTTTTAACAATAAAAACGAATGATTTTAACAAGATGTGCAGATTCCGATTAGCTTTCCTGATACAGAGTGTTGCAGACAAACCAATCCGGTTGCAATTGTGCAACAGTTAGCGAGTGTTAATAAAACTACGGGTTCAAAAACTGATTTATTGCTATAGATAAAGGATTTAATTTCAATGATTTAGGTTGAGTCAGTTTTGCCTGCTGTTTTCAGACAGAAAGGCATTCGTTTTGCAATAGTTTAAGCCGGACTAATTTGAAGACTAAGCAAAGAATGAAGCAAACTACTCTGGCAACTTCAATCGAACTAAAAGGAAAGGGCCTACATACAGGGGTAGAAACCAATATTCGACTCTCTCCGGCCCCGGACAATACGTCCTATGTTTTTATCAGAACAGACCTGGATGATTACGAAATTCCTGCGCTGGTCGAATTTGTCTCGCACTGCTCGTATGCAACAACGCTTATGCGGGGCGGTGTAGTGATTTCTACCTGCGAGCATCTGCTTTCAGCACTTTACGGGCTTGGAATAGACAATTGTTTTATTGAAATCGACAATATCGAGATTCCGATACTGGACGGCTCGGCTGAAGATTGGATAGAGGCAATCAATAAGGCCGGCAGAAAAGAGCTTACAGAGCCAAGGCGTTACCTTAGAGTAAGAAAAAAAATCGAGCTAAGCGAAGGAAACAGGCAAATCAGCCTTTCTCCTTCAGACAGATTCGAAATTTCATGTACCATTGATTTTCCGCATCCAATGATCGGAAGGCAAAGTCTTGATTTTGCTCTAGAGAACGGAAATTATCAGGGGCACATCGCCTCGGCAAGGACTTTTGGGTTTTTGAAAGAAATAGAGGTACTTCAAAAGGCGAATCTTGCTCTGGGCGGTTCACTTGACAATGCAATAGTTCTTACTGAGGACGGAATGTTGAACGAAAACCCGCTCAGATGGGCAGATGAGTTTGTGCGGCATAAAATCCTGGACATAATCGGTGATGCCGCCTTACTCGGCTTGCCACTACTAGGCCGTATAAAAGCCGAACGCTCCGGCCATGCCGTACATGCGGCAATATTCAGCAAACTGTTAAGAAGTGAGGATGCATGGGAAATAATAGAATCAAACTAGCCAATACATTTCGCTAAATGCAGCACTTACAAGATTATCCTTTTACACTCTCCTGATTTCTTCGCTTAAAGTATTAAAATCAATAGCAATGGTTGACCTCAGTATAGAATTTGCGGGTATAAAATCACCCAATCCATTTTGGCTTGCCTCGGCACCACCGACAAATACAGGCTCAATGGTAGAGCGCGCCTTCGAGGCCGGCTGGGGCGGAGCTGTCTGGAAAACTATCGGAGCTCCGGTTATCAACGTTTCATCACGTTTAGCGTCAATAGATTACGGCCAATCTAGAATGGTTGGCCTTAATAATATAGAACTAATCAGTGACAGGCCGCTCGATGTAAACCTAATGGAGATCAGGGATTGCAAGAAAAAATATCC
This sequence comes from Pyrinomonadaceae bacterium, assembly GCA_035573795.1. Classification (GTDB taxonomy): domain Bacteria; phylum Acidobacteriota; class Blastocatellia; order Pyrinomonadales; family Pyrinomonadaceae; genus OLB17. The sequence continues at coordinate 4,103 of DATLZX010000038.1, forward strand.
CGACAGGGCACTGATCGTATCGCTGATGGTAGAAACAAAAAGGGAAGCCTGGCATGAAATTGTAAAAAGGACGCAAGACACCGGCTGTGATGGAATCGAACTGAATTTTGGCTGTCCCCATGGAATGAATGAAAGGGGAATGGGGTCAGCAATGGGGCAGGTGCCCGAATATACATGCATGGTTACGGAATGGGTAAAAGAGGTCTCAGAAATTCCCGTAATCGTTAAACTTACGCCAAATGTTACCAATATACTTGCTCCTGCTCGGGCTGCACAAAAGGGCGGGGCAGATGCCGTTTCTTTGATAAATACGGTCAACTCGATTATGGGAGTAAACCTGGATACATTTACTCCATACCCTGAAGTAAACGGAAAATCTGCTCATGGAGGCTATTGTGGGCCGGCCGTCAAGCCTATCGCACTCAATATGGTCTCGGAACTGGCCAGAGACAGCGAGTTTAAATTGCCGATATCCGGTATTGGCGGAATTTCGGATTGGAGAGATGCTGCAGAGTTTATATTGCTCGGAGCAGCCTCTGTTCAGATCTG
>DATLZX010000039.1:0-2361 GCA_035573795.1 Pyrinomonadaceae bacterium
GGTTTTCATCTTTACGAGCTGAAGTAAATTGAATGGATTTACTGCATTGAATTTCACTTTTAAGTCTCATTGTAGCTCTGTAAATGAAACTTTTGCTGTCAAGAAAAATCAATCGGCAAAGGCTGATTGAAGGTAAAAAAAACTGCTAAATCTTCTATCAATAAACGAAACATTAAACGAAACATTTTTTTGAACGGATCTTTTTTAGAAGGGAATCTCAAATTGTGCAGGGAAATTCAAAAATCATGAAAGAATCAACTGGAGGGGCATTTGAAGCAATGGATCGGATGTACCGCCTCCAGCGGCACTGTTATGATCTTACAAGAAAATATTATTTACTTGGCAGAGACAGGACATTACTTGAGGTAACAAAACGCCGTCCGCGGTCCGTAGTTGAAATCGGCTGTGGAACGGCAAGGAATTTGAGAATACTCGCAAAACATTTACCCGAGGCAAGGCTTTTTGGAGTAGATGCTTCCGGCGTGATGTTGGAAAAAGCAGAAAAGAAATTCAAATCCTCAGCGAAAACACGTGCCCGGCTGGCAGTTGCATTGGCAGAAGACTGGGATTATCAGCACACTTTCAAATCTGAAAAACCTTTCGATCTTTGTTTATTTTCTTACTCTTTGTCAATGATTCCGGACTGGCGAAAAGCAATAGATAACGCATTTACAAACCTGGATAAAAATGGAGCGATTATCATCGTTGACTTTTGGGATCAGGCAGAGCTGCCCAAATATTTTGGAAAACTTCTCAAGTGGTGGCTCAAGAAATTTGGTGTGGAATTCAGGCCAGAACTTTTGCAGTATTTAGAAGATCTGAAAAATTCTGATAAATGTGATTTAGAGCTGATCTCTGTCTTTCGTCGGTATGCTTTTATTGCAATTGTTAAACCAAGAGGCTCTCGGTAGAGGAAATGTGCAGAAAACAGAGAAAATCTGCCGATGATGATATCCGAAGCTAGCTTCTGACAGTAATTTTGGGCTGCTGATTTTGGTTTGCGTAATTAATTAAATGGGGTTAAATGGAGCCGGTGAAGGGACTCGAACCCCCGACCCGCTGATTACAAATCAGCTGCTCTACCAACTGAGCTACACCGGCCCGAGTGCAATAGAAATGCTGGGCTCGAAACTTTGAATAATAGCAAACCAGATGGAAACTGGCAAAATACAATCTATTAAAACAGGTAAAATTTAAGAAAATTTTTTTAAACAGTTGATTGCCATCAGCAAGCTGTTCGCTGGCGAGGCAGTCGGTTTCAACTAACTCACCTTTGAGGCGAAAATAATTTGCACGTTAATTCGTGCTTAATCTTTCTCCGGATTTTCAAGATATTACCCTCAACTTCTGCTCTCTTTTGTATGTCATCAGAGGTTTTATCAATGTTTAACACTGTAAAAATTTGTTGACTATGTATTAAATAGCTTATAAAATAAACCTGGTTCGAGCATGGATTGCGCTCGGCCAGCAAAGCATTTTAGGCTTGCCACATTAAAGTAACACGCCAAAAATTTCTGAATTTCAGCATAATTCGACAAATTCAGGCAATACTTTGATCAGAGTAAAATATTCGAACGGAAGGAATCCAATATGAAAAAGGCAATTACCCACCATTGCGGTAAACTGCTTGTCTCGATTATTTTTTCCCTTTCGCCGCTTTGTGCAGCGACTTTTGGACAAGATAGACCGATCAGCGTTACCGCACCAGTTAATCGCGAATACAGAATAGCCGAACGCAACAATTTATACTGTGCAGGCTATGTTCAAACTTCTCCAATCGAGACATCTAGAAGGATCGTTGGTGCCCAAAATGAGCAGGATGGATGGCTTTACAGTCAACCCAACATCCTTTACCTGAACGTCGGAGCAAATTCCGGAGTGAAGCAAGGCGACGAGTTTGCTGTTGTTCGCCCTCGCGGAAAAGTTAAAACAAGATGGACGAATAAAGGCGACCTTGGTTTTTACGTTCAGGAGGTTGGCACTGTGGAAGTCGTCCGCGTTAAATCAGAATTTTCCGTAGCCAGAGTCAAGACGTCCTGCGATAACATGCTTTTGGGTGATCTTATACTGCCGGTCGAAAAGCGAGAAAGCCCGATATTTACCCAGCGTCCCGCACTTGACCTTTTTGCTGAGCCATCGGGTAAGGCTTCCGGACGGTTATTTATGGCCCGCGATAACCGTGAAGTTCTGGGACGTGAAAACATAATCTATGTTGATCTCGGTGCTGAAGACAATGTAAAAGTAGGTGATTTCCTTACGATTTACCGTCCGCTTGGTAAAGGAAATCTGTTTATTAATGATGAGGATGAATCAGTCTCGGCTAGGCAGGAAGGCTTTCAGAGTTTTGCCTACCGCGGCGGA
>DATLZX010000040.1:0-5010 GCA_035573795.1 Pyrinomonadaceae bacterium
CGGCCCGGCACGTTATATAGCATGATAGGAAAGCCGCGGACGCTTTTTGCAACTTCGGCAAAATGTGCGTAAAGCCCCTCCTGTGTAGGCTTATTGTAGTATGGAGCAACTACCAGAGCAGCATCGCAGCCGAGCTCGCGCGATTTTCGGGTAAAATCAATGGTTGCGGCAGTGTTGTTAGAGCCGGTGCCGGCAATTACCCTCGCTTTATGTTTATGCGCTACTTCGACAGTAAGTTTTATGATTTTGAGGCGCTCCGCTTCGGTCATGGTGGCACTTTCACCCGTAGTGCCGCAAGGTATCAGAAGGCGGACCGAATTGCGAATCTGCCTTTCGACAAGTCGGCAAAAGCCGTCTTCGTCAACTGAGCCGTCTGAATGAAACGGCGTAATCAGAGCGGTTGCGCATCCAGTCATCCAGTCGATTTTCATTGTCATAGTCTCTGCTTGCCTTTAGTCTTTATGAATTGATCTCTAACTGCGCAATTTATATTTGCAATTGATATTTGTAAAAGAATTTAATTTCAGTAAACCGGCTTTTTTATTTAAGAGCAGACCGGCTTTTATTTTTGTTTATTTAATATCTTCGATTATCTGCCCGATTACCTGATCAAAAGAATAAAACCCCTTTTTGCCAATTATCCACCGTGCAGCCAACAGTGAGCCTTCTGCAAACCCGCTGCGATTTCTTGCAGTGTGTTCAAGCAAAATCTGATCGCAATCGGAGTCGAAACCTATCCTGTGAGTGCCGGGTATGAACCCTGCCCTTGTTGAAGAAATCGGTGCTTTATGCCGGAAATGCTTTTCAATAATCGCTGCGAGCTTAAGTGCAGTCCCGCTTGGGGCGTCTTTTTTTCTTTTATGGTGTTGCTCTTCGATGAAGACATCGTATTGACTGAAATTGCTGAAAATTTCGGCCGCAGCATTCAATAATCTGTAGAAAAGATTTACCCCAAGTGAAAAGTTTGCTGCGTAAACCATTGCTCCGTTTTGATTATTCACGAGTCTTTCGATTTCGGCCCTTTTCTCATCCCAGCCTGTAGTTCCCTCTACGATTGGAACTGAGGCAATAAGTGCAGCTTCGATATTCCGAAAAACGGCAGAACTGTTTGAAAAGTCAATTGCTGCATCGAAACCCATCAGCCTGGTGCTCAGTCTATCACTCGAGAGGCCGCTATCGGTGCCAGTTGCTGCAACAGTTACTTCAAAACCGCGCTCGAGAGCCAGCCGCTCCACCTCTTTTCCCATCGAACCGTAACCTATTAACGCTATCTTCATTCTCTAATTTCTATCTGCGGACAATATAGATGATTTTCAAAGGGACTCAATAACTGATTTTCAAAATAAGCACAACAAGTTTTTGCATTTTTGGGCTTTTTCCGTTCAACAATTCATAGAGCATTCAACAGTAAAAATAAGCAACCGCAATCGCAAAGGCACGGAAAATAAGAGGTTATTTTTCTGCCAGGCTGAGAGCGATTTTGCGGTATAACATCACTGCATCTGAAAGCTCCTGTTTGCTGATAAATTCATTTTCCGTATGAGCATTCAAAATGGAACCAGGGCCGATAAGAAGCGGCTTTCCCCAATTTGTAAGATACGGTATATCGGTTGTAAAGCGTACCACCGTTTGCTCAAAGCCATCCAACGGAAGCAGTTTTATCGGCTCGCTGCAAGATAAAATTTCTAAGCGAGCGCGGCCGCGCACGATGCTTTCGATAGCTTCAATAATTGTTTTTTTCGGCGTCGTAAGCCTTATTGCCAGCCCGGCCTCAGCTTTTGGTGCTATTACGTTCAATGCCAGGCCGCCGGAAATCTCCCCGATATTCACTGTAGTATCCCCAAAGAAAGGATCAGACGGCAACTTAGTATTTTTTAGATCTACGAGCACCTCCAAAATTTTGTCTATGGCGGATTCACCAAATTCCGGATAGGCAGAATGGCCGGCTTTTCCTTCGGCCAGGATTTTCAGTCTCAAGGTTCCCTTCGAGCCGATAGCGAGTTTGTTTTCGGTCGGCTCGCCATTGACCAGATATCGGCAAAATTCTGCCAGCGGATGAGTATTCGCCATTTTGGCACCCGCGCTGGAAGTTTCTTCTTCAACGGTAAACAAAAGGCCTACGGGAAGCTTTTCATTTTCCCAGAGTGATTCTGCTGCCGTAATTTGCGAAGCAATGATGCCCTTTGCATCGCAGGCTCCGCGTCCGTAAATATTCTCGGCATCCTCGGTTGGGTAAATGAATGGAGGCACGGTGTCAAGATGTGTTGAAAACCAAATATCGGGCACCGGCTCCCTGTAGGCGATAACGTTCGATTGAGTGTCAGAAACCTTTTGAAAATCCAGTTTCCAGCCGGCCTCATCGAGATAATCTGCGATAAAGCCTGCCAGCCTGCCCTCGTTTCCTGAGGTAGAGTCTATTTTCATTAGCTCAATTGTGAGCTCAGAAACCCGCATAATTTGAAATTGCTTTGTATTCCCGGGGGAATTTTCGGGACAAATGATAATTCAGAATTTGCTGAAAAACCCTTTTATATTCATAAAAAATCGCCCAGCAAAAAACTTTTTTTATATCCCGATAAAAAACTTTTGTATTTTAAAAAAACCTTTATAACTCGAAAAAAACTTTTGTATTTCGATGAAAAAACTTTTGTATTTCGAAAAAAGCCATGAAACAAGAGAAATTTTTTTGAACCTAGAAAAACTCTTTATGCAGCCGGCGTATAACTTCCGAAACAACATCATCGCGAACTACGAATGTCAGATTTACCTCTGAGGCTCCATGTGAGACGAGCGCAATGTTGATATCGGAAATCGTCGAGAAGATTTTCGCTGCAAGCCCTTTTGAAGCCCTGAGCCCTTCACCGACGACGCAAACCACGGCATTATCCGGCTCGATTACGACCTCGCCAAGTCTTTTAAGTTCCTCTACAACGCGATCGAGATTTTGCGCATTGTCAATGGTCATCGCAACGGAAACTTCAGAGGTGGAAATAACGTCAATAACTACTCGGTGGCGGTCGAACACCTGAAAGACGGCACTCATAAAACCGTAGGCACCAAGCATTCTGGCCGAAGTAATCCTCAGAATCGTAATCCCGCTTTTGTGAGCGATTGATTTAATGAGGTTCGGCGTTTCATCGGAATGAGCGGTGATCAAAGTTCCGGATGCGAGCGGATCAAAGGTATTACAGACACGAACAGGAATCTGCTTATCAACGGCCGGCTTGATTGTTTTGGGATGTAAGACTTTTGCACCAAAGTAGGCTAGCTCAGCTGCTTCTTCATACGAAAGCGAGGGAATCGGCCGGGCCTCGGGGCATATTCGCGGATCGCACGTCATAACGCCAGAGACGTCCGTCCATATCTGCAATTCGCCTGCATTGATTGCCGCAGCAACAATACTAGCCGAGAAATCAGAACCGCCGCGGCCAAGCGTTGTTGTTTCACCGGCCCTGTTAGCTCCGATAAAGCCGCCTATTACAGCAGTGCGCCCTTCGGAAAAAGCCGACGTAGCCTCGAGATTTATCAGCTCTTCCGTTTCTTCCCAGAGCGGTTCGGCAGAGCCAAATTCGTCATCGGTTACTATAACCCTTCTTGCGTCAATGTGGCGGGAAGGAATCTCTCTTGATTCGAGTACGCATGCCAAAAGTCTCGACGACAACTGCTCGCCGTAGGAGACTATTGCATCCTTCAGCATAGAAAGCGGAAGAGAGCGGCGGTTTGTCCTCCTCAAAAGATCGTTTAGTTCCTTTTTAGAATAATCAAGTTCTGCATCGAAAAGCTTTCTGTGCCGGCTCGAAACAAGCTTATCGGCAACTTCTATATGCCTCTCAAAATGGGGCTCCAGACTTTGAAAAGCTTCGTCGGGATCTTTGGCCTTTGCTGTTTCAAATGCTGAGATAAGGGCATCTGTTACGCCCCGCATGGCTGAAACTACAACGACTTTGTCTTTCGTTTCGCTTTGGCTTGCAACGATATCGGAGACTTTCTGAAACGCCTCAGAATTTCCGACTGAAGTGCCGCCAAATTTCATCACAAGTTTACTGTTTGAGAGGTTCAAGGCCCTAAATCATCCTTTAAGAAAACTTATAGAATACTTAAGTATATGAAATGATTGATTCAAGCCAAAATCATCAGTGGATTTACGTACGGAATCTCGAAAATAAATTAGAAATCCGCGCGAAACCATCAAAGGAAATACGCTGAGGCGAGCCGGCTTAGGCCAAAGGAATCAGCAGGGAAGCTGAGGGCTTTTTGGTGAATAAATAGTGTGAGCCTGATAAAACCTTTTAGGCTTTTATTCATCAAGCAATAAAGCATTTGAATTTTAGCTGAAAATTTGGGCGGAAACAGCAAGCAAAAAAAATAATTGGCCAAAAATTGGCTGTGGTGTCAGCCCGTAAATTGGCCAAAATTTTATATGGAACAGAAGTATTGCGCAATCAGCAAGCGGGCTTGCATGTTTTAGCTAAGAGAAAGAACAGCAGGATCAGAAAAACATCAACTTTCAGGCTGCCCCTTGCAGTTTGGCCCGAACAAAGCCGGTTGTTTAGTGCTGATGATCGGATATTTCTCGGCTTCCTTGTTAATTTCAAGCCAGGGCAGATACTCTTCCGGTATTGACATATCAGAAAAGATTGCCTCAACGGGGCATTCCGGCAGGCAAGCATCACAATCTATGCAGGTGTCCGGATTTATCAAAAGCCTGTCAGGCAGCTCATGAAAAGCCTCGACCGGACAAACTGCAGCACAATCGGTATATTTGCAATCTACACAAGGTTCAGTAACGATATATGTCATTGCTTGGGACTAAGCTCCTTTGACCAAATTGGTCAGAGAATCAAAATAAAAACGTAATATTAGAGGCTCCGGTTGTCAAATAGAGCCATTTGGATGCTAGAATGCACGCATAAGCGAAACTTATCAACTACAAAAATATAATTTAAACAAAATGGTTACATATTCTTCAAAAGCTGAAAGAGAACTTTCATTGGATTTTCTTAGGGTTAC
>DATLZX010000041.1:0-5491 GCA_035573795.1 Pyrinomonadaceae bacterium
CCGAAAACGTGTCCCTGGTGGCCGCCGCATCGAGCGCAGCGTATTTCCGTCCTGATCATCCCGTGGCTAAGATCCCTAAAATACTCAATATTTTCTGCCTGAATCGGGGCATAAAATGAAGGCCAGCCCGTGCCGGAATTGAACTTGTGTCTTGATGAAAACAGCGGAAGGCCGCAAAGCCTGCAAGCGTAGAAACCTTCTTCTTTATTGTCCAATAGCGTCCCGCAAAAGGGCGGCTCGGTGCCGCTATTGAGCAAAATACGCCTTTCCTCCTCACTTAAATCTGAAGCCAGCCTTTCGATTTGCTCTTCAGTTAGTTTTTCCATGATAAACAACCCCTTTTTCGCAAAAAATATTCAGCATTTACAGAGCGGGCAAAAGGACAAATGTAGCTTTGTAACACATACAGACTTCCACTCAGCCCCACCAAAATGCTGAAGCAATTATCAAATATAGCCCAATCAGAGCCAGCCCTTCTGGCCAAATTGACTCACCATCATAAATTATAAACGCAACAACAACCACGGCAAGCAGCAAAACCGCAACCAGCAGCGGCGACAGTACAAAGGTCAAAATTGCCCCGCCGAGAAAATACGACAATAGTACCAGAATCGGAAATAGCCCCAGAGCGATCTGCAGCGAGCTGTTCAGAATAATGCTCACTGCATATTCCATTTGGTTTTTCCAGGCTAGTTGTATCCCGATAAGATTTTCGATCGCATTGCCGGCAATGGCCATAATTACAAGTCCGGCAAAAGCCTGCGAAATTCCAAGCGATTGCATTGCGGGTTGCAAAGATTCGACAAACCAGTCTGAAACAAGCGCTGCGCCGACGCCAGCCGCTGCTAAAACGCCAAGGGTAGTTTTAATCGGCCAGACATCTTCTTTTTCAGCAGGCTGTTTCGGAGTTATTGCAGCGTCACCTTTTATCGAGAAATAAATATTGGAGGCTAAAAGGCAAAGCAGCACCAATGCCAAAAAGATATCCAGGCTCAGGATATGTCCCTCTGCCGGAGTATGCAAAGTTTTAGCCAGTGTCGGCACTATCAGGACCGAAACGGCCAAAAGCAGCAGCGTTACAATCATCCTCGGCGGCTCTGAACTAAATTTCTGTGTACCGTTTTTCAACCCTCCGAGGAAAAATGCAATGCCCAAAACAAGTATGGAATTTCCCAGGATAGAACCAACCAGAGCCGCCTGGACTACCGTATCCAATCCAGCCCGCAGGGCAAAGATGCATACAAAAAGTTCAGGAAGATTGCCCAGCCCAGACTGTAAAACGCCTGTCAATCCCGGGCCAAACCTTTTCCCAAGCTGTTCGGTCCCATCCCCGACAACCATTGCCAAAAGAGCTAATGAAACAGCAGCTACGCAGAAAATGATTACAGGGTTTGCCTCCAAAAAATGCAAAACAGCCGTAGAAGAACTTGCCGCTGCACAGCTGGCGATTATCAACTTTTCCGATTTATTCATCTTCTTGAATTCCCAGGTACTTTTCGATTTTCTTAAGCCTCTTGAAAAGCTCCGCCAGCCGCTTGAAGGCAGCTGTTGCCCGCAGCCATTCCCTGTTATCAAAAGCCGGTATTCCTGAAATCATCTTGCCCGGCGGAACATCATGCGAAGTGGCAGATTTTGCAGTAATTACTACATCGTCTCCTATGGTTAAATGCCCTGCAATGCCTACCTGTCCTGCAAGGATAACGCGATTGCCTATTTTGGATGTTCCGGCCAACCCGGTCTGTGCGCAGATCAAAGTATCCTCGCCCACTATGCAGGAATGACCGATCTGGACAAGATTATCAATCTTTGTTCCCCTGCAAATACGCGTTTCGCCTACCGACGCACGGTCTATCGTAGTCCCGGCACCAATCTCAACATCCTCTTCAATGAAAACCCTGCCGACCTGCGGTATTTTCAACCAATGCTTGCTTTTATCTCTTGCATAACCGAATCCATCCGAACCGATGACGACATTGTTATGAATAGTGCAACCGTTGGAAATATGACAGTTTTCACGAATCACGGCTCCTGAGTGAATTACTACGTCCTCTTCTATAACCACATCATCATAAATAGTTACATTAGGAAAAATCCTAACCCCATCGGCTATCTTTGCTCTTGAGCCGATTACGACGTTTGCCCCTATCTCGACTTTTTCTGCGATTTCGGCAGTCGGGTCAATAATTGCAGTTTCATGTATCCCGACTTTGAGCTCAGCCGGCGGGTGAAACGCTCTCAAAGCCTTTGTGTATGCAAGATATGCATCCTCGCAGCGGATAATTGCAAGATCTTCCCTTTCTATCTTTACGCCTCTGTTCAAGAAAATTGCTGAAGCGCGGGTATTTTCGACCTGCGGTGTGTATTTTGGATTTGCCAGAAATGTGATAAAGCCGGCTTCAGCAAGGTCAAGCCCGGCCGCACCGACTATCTCCAGGTTCCCGTCACCTTTTTCAATCTCGGTTTCGGTCAATTTGGAAAGCTCTGAAAGTTTCATTGCAATAATCTTGAAATTTCCTTATCGTATATGCCAAACTATCTTAACCGTAGGCTTTCCCCCATACAAATTCCCCCTTTTTCTTTTCCACGATAAATTTTGCCCATCCAAAAACCGATTTTCAAAGGAGAAAAGGGCAGATGAATGAAAAATCCACTATCCGCACCAACCGCACTGTAAATATGGAGGATTATTTGAGCAACGAGCGTATCTCAGCTAACAGAAACGAATTTCTCGGAGGCCGGGTCATTCCCAAACCCTCTGCAAATCGTTTTCACAATAGAATCGTAACCAACCTTGCTGTTGCAATCGGCAGCCGTACCACTGCAGGAAAGCTGGAAATGTATGTATCTAATATGCTTGTTAAAATTTCCGGTAATGTCATCTGCTATCCTGATATCGTCATCGTAACAGGAGAGCCTGCTTTTTCTGATGCAGAATTGGATGTTTTGCTCAATCCGAACATCGTAATTGATGTGAGTTCTGTAAAAACCGACGCTCGTGATCGCACGCTGAGACTGGAAAATTATATGGCGATGGAGACTATCCGCGAATGCATTCTCGTTAGGTCAGACGAGATGCGCATAGAGCATTTCGCGCGTCAGAATTCGAAACAGTGGATGTTTCGCATCTACAATGAAAGAGATGATGTAATCTCGATTGACACAATCAGCTGCAAAGTCTCCATTCAGGAAATCTATGCCCAGGTGAAGTTTGGGCGGCCTGCCTTCAGCTCGGCCGCGGTGAATTGAATTTTAAGTCAATTCAATAGGATCAACCTCGATCCGCAGATTGCTTCTGTCAACTCCGGCAGAATCTGCTAATTTTTCCGCCTCGCTGATGACATCATGCAGAAGGCTACGATGCGGAGATCGAACCAATATCTGAAATCTGTAAATGCCCTTCAGGCGAGCAATGGCCGCACTGGCCGGCCCTGATATGCGACATTTTTTCTGCGCGTTTGCTCTGTCCAATGCTTGCCTAAATCTTTGGGCAAACTTTTGAGCACTTTCCTGGTTTTTGTGCGTTACAAGGATAGACGCCAAATAACAGAATGGTGGGAAATACATACTTTTGCGAAAATTCAGCTCCGCTTCGTAAAAACCCTTATAATCCTGCCGACGCGCAAATTCCAGAACGTAATGATCAGGCAGGTAGCTTTGAATAAAAACCTGCCCCTTGAGTTTGCCGCGGCCTGCCCGGCCAGCTACCTGCGCCAAAAGTTGAAAAGTTCTTTCAGCCGCCCTGAAATCCGGCAGCCCTAGAATATTGTCAACCGAAACCACACCGACAAGTGTTACTTTGTGAAAATCGTGCCCTTTAGCCAACATCTGGGTCCCGGCAAGGATATCAAGCTCTCCCTGATCGAATTTTTTAAGAATCTGATCAACCTCTCCGCGCCGCCGGACAACGTCGCGGTCGAGCCGCCCAATCCTTGCATCAGGAAAAATTTTATCCAGCCTATCTTCGAGCTGCTCTGTCCCCTCGCCGATAAAATACAGATATTCGCTGAGGCAGACAGGGCACTTATCCGGTGTTTTTATTGAATAATTACAATAATGGCAGATAAGTTTGTTTTCCCGCTTATGGTATGTAAGCGAAACATCGCAGTTCTTGCACTTGATGGTATTTCCGCACATCCTGCACAAAACGAAAGCCGAAAATCCCCGCCTGTTCAAAAGCAGTATCGCCTGATTGCCCCGGCTGATGGTTTCCTTGATCGCATTGCGCAGGACGGGGCTAATCAACATGCTTCTGCCGCTTTTGCGAAATTCTTCGCGCATATCTATTATTTCAGCCTGCGGCAACGGACGTCCTTCGACCCTTTGCGGCAGCTCAAGCAGCTCATACTTTCCCTTCTGTGCATTGTAATAAGTTTCCAGCGAAGGCGTGGCAGAGCCCAAGACTACAGTTGCCCCGCAATCCCGGCCGCGAACCAAGGCCAGATCCCGAGCATTGTAAAATGGCGGTTCATGCTGGTAATAAGATGAATCATGCTCTTCATCTACGATAATCAGCGAAGGCTTTTCTACAGGCGCAAAAATTGCCGAACGCGTTCCGATTGCAATTTTCGCTTCTGCTGATTTCAGACGGCGCCACTCATCAAAGCGTTCGCCCTCACCCAAGCTGGAATGCAATATCGCTACCTGCGAGCCGAAATGCCCTCGAAGACGCCGTGCAAAAAGCGGCGTCAATGCTATTTCAGGTACTAGCAAAACTGCCGATTTACCCTGCGAAAGGATATGCTTAATTGCTCGGATATAGATTTCAGTTTTGCCGCTGCCTGTTACGCCATGAAGTAGAAAAGGTTTGAACTTATTCTGATCCAGCGATAACTGTATCTTTCCAAGAACTTCTTTCTGGCTGCTATTTAATTCGAATTCTTCCGGGGCAATCTCATCCCCACGCAAGGGGTCACGAAACAGCTCGTCACTGAATTCTTCTACAATACCTTTTCTTATCAAACTTCTGATAACAGATGCAGTGCCAACGGCAGCTACAGCCTCGCTTAAAAGCATCTTGCAATCGTTTTGCCGCAAGATCTCCGTAAGAAGTTTCTGTTTATCATTCAGAGGCTCTGCCTCTTCGTTTTTTATAAGGCGGATATATTTTCTGATTTTTGGCGCGGCTTTTGGCTTTTTAACAACGTCTGTAATTTTTACAAAGCCAAGTTTTTCCAATGCCGCTATAGCTCTGCGGGCAGCAGCCTTCCCAAACTCGCGCTCGAGCGACCTGAATGTTTTTTCTCCATGTGCCGTTAAATGCAAAAAGATTTTGCGCTGAGTTGCTGCCCTCAGGTGAGCGGCTTTGCTTTGTGGCAAAAGCGGGGCTACCATCCTTGCTTCGCTCAAGTCCATTCCGGCCGGCAAAGCTGCCTTGAGTAATTCGCCTAGCGATCCCAGATAATAATCTGCAGCCCATTTAGCCAGCCCAAGCAGTTCCTGGCTGATTATCGGTACAGTATCAATTGCAGATAAAATATCTTTCAGCTCAAAC
>DATLZX010000042.1:0-4636 GCA_035573795.1 Pyrinomonadaceae bacterium
AGTACGACCTTAAGCAGTTCGTCGCTATCCAAAATTTCTGTGGAAACCGCCGCCCGCATAGCACCTTTGTCACGGATATGGCGGACCAGGGCGCGGGTGTCTATGTGTTCGATGCCGACGATACCGTTCTCTCTCAAATAATCATCTAATGATGCGGTTGCCCGCCAGTTAGAGTAAATTTTGCTTGCTTCACGCACTACCAATCCTTCGGCCCAGGGCTTTCTTGATTCTACATCTGCTTGATTCACTCCATAATTTCCGATGTGAGGATATGTCATGCAGATTATCTGCCCGGCATAGCTCGGATCAGTCAATATTTCCTGGTATCCGGTCATCGAAGTATTGAAAACGATTTCACCAAATCCCGTGCCCTTTGCCCCGAAATTAAGGCCCTCGAATGTCCGGCCGTCTTCCAATACCAGCAATGCTTTAACTGCTTTGTCCATTTTCCAAATTTATCTTCAAAAAAATTTTTATATCTTAAATCAGCTACAAGCTCACAGATGATAAAATCAGCTTCATGATTTCAAACCCGCTGTAATTTCAAATCAGGCGATACAAGGAATGATTTTTGTTAAATAACTTAAATAAATCGAAAACAGAAAAAAACTTATTTGTACATTTTTTATCTGATTGGCTAATAAACCGAATCGGCATTAAGTAAACCTTATCGCTTAATAATCTTCCTCTTCATTTGCTACCAGCGGCACATCAGATGGATAGACACCTTTCGACAAAAAGCCAAAACCATGCGGCTGCCAGAATCTGAAAAAAGCCCGTCCGTAAATATATTTCTCCGGAACCGCTCCCCAATAACGGGAGTCAGAGGAATTGTCGCGATTATCACCCATCACAAAGTAATGATATGGCTCGACAAAACGGGGCGGAAAGCTTGCAGTTGACCTATTGTAGGCCGGGTCAATGTAATCCTCTTCCAACAGCTTGCCGTTTATGTAAACTTTCCCTTCGCGGATTTCCACTGTCTCGCCCGGCAGGCCGATAATTCTTTTTACGTAGCTGCGATCCGGCTCTCTCGGAAACCAGAAAACCACGATATCACCCCGTTCGAGATGCCCCCAGCTATAATCCTTCAGTTTGTAATAAACCACCTTGTTTACAAGCAGGCGTTCGCCATCATGCAGCACCGGCAGCATCGAAGTGCCCTCTACCACAACAGGCTGGATAAAAAATACTGCCATCAGGACCAAGGCGAAAACTATCAAAATGCAATCTCGGATTAGAGAAATTCCCTCTTTAACCAACTCCTGACGGGCCTGTCGGCGAAAGTCGAATACTTCCAGATTGGCTTCATCGCTTAACTGATGTCCGCCAAAACTTATTTTTTTCTGTCTTCGACCAAAAATTGACATTTGGAATTAAATTTGGGGCTCAACGTTTTTCCCTGCTTGAGCCGGCATTTGGTTAAGATTTAATCAGCAAAAAAATGCTGTTGATCAGATAAAATTGCTGATTAATTTATACATCATACCGCCTTAAGCAAAATGCAGCCTTCACATAGAGCCTACTTCTAATCAAAAACTTTATGCCTTGAATGGCTTGCAATAGAAAAAATGCTTGCCGTCAAGGCCAAATAAAAAAGTTAACTTTGTGCTAAACCTTTGTCAAAAATATCTGAGTTACTTCGGACAAATTAAAATCTCCAAATTTCCAAAAAACCCTAAAGTAGCCCCGGGCGAATCTCTTTGATTTCAGGCTGAGAAGACGCACTTGCTTATAATTTCCCCTCGCAATCATTCGCAGGCTTTTCCTCAAAAGTATAAAATTAAGTTATGTATCCAGAGCTTAATCCACTAAACGAGCCGCAATTTGCCCTAAACGAAACCGACATAAAATCAACTGCTGCAGAGGTTAAAGCCACAAGATTATTGCCCGGCGAGCCGGTAAGGCATTTTTTCCCGGCAGCGACAAACTATGTCTATTTGAACAGTGCTGCAGTCGGCCCGCTTTCAACCGTCGCAATCGAGGCAGTAAACCGTCAATTAAGGGATGTTTCGGAACATGGCTCGGAACATTACACCCAATGGCTGTCTGTAAAGTCGAGTGCCAGAAGCCTGCTTGCCTCCGCCATGAGCGTAAAGCCGGAAAACCTTGCTTTTCTGAGGAATACTTCTGATGCCTTTTCAGTAATAGCCAACGGCATTGATTGGGAAAAAGGTGACAACATCGTCAGCTTCGAAGGAGAGTTTCCGGCTAATTATTATCCCTGGCGCGGAGTAGCTGATAGGTATGGTGTCCGGCTGAAGCTTGCCAAAAGTACTGATGGCTGTTTTGATCATGAGGAGCTTGTCGGGCTGATAGATAGTCGAACCCGGCTTGTTTCCGTGAGTGCAGTTCAGTTTTCCAGCGGCTTTAGGGCAGATCTGAAATTCATCGCAGATGCCGCACATAGTGTCGGAGCCCTTTTTGGTGTTGATTTGATTCAATCGCTGGGAGCAAGGGCCTACGATCTTGAGAGCCTGGGCGTTGACTTTGCGGCAGGCGGAGCACACAAATGGCTTTGTGGTCCTGAGGGTTGCGGCTATCTTTACGTCTCAGATGATTGCCGAAAGAGGATTTTCCCCGTGCTTACTGGCTGGATTAGCGTTGCAGAGCCTTGGGATTTTGAGGACAGGCTTCAGCCATTCAGGAATAATGCCCTCGCCCTTGAATCTGGCACTGCCTGTTCGTCACTTTTTTACGGCCTGGAAGCGAGCCTTAAACTATTGAATCAGATTGGATTCAAAGAAATCGAAGCCTATTTGGAGGAACTAACTGATTTTTTTCTGAGCCAGCTTGAAGATACTGATTTTCAGGTAGTTGGCAACACTGATAAAAAATATCGTTCACAAATTGTTGCATTGAAACATCGTGAGATAAGCAGCAGCGATGCAATCGCATCAATGCTCAGAAAAAAGGGCATAATCATCAGCGCCCGATCGGGCTATTTAAGGGTAGCCCCGCATCTGTTCAATACCAAAGACGATATCTGCAGGCTTGTTGAGGCTCTAAAAGAAATTCAATAAGAAGGCTCCGGCCTTAAGAAGCCATAATTTGGCTCAAACCTTCAATAGGCGCTCCAAGCCACTCCCGCACAAACCTTTTCTTTGGATAAACCATGTGTAGTGAATGGCTTTCGGAAATAACTTTGGCCAAATTGGCAAATTTTGTGATGAATACAAAAGCAGGGAGAAATTTAACCATAGACCGAGAGATAAAAATCCTCTGGCGGCTTACTCAGATTTTTCCGCCAAAGGCTCCGAAAGCCCGTCAAGATTCAGCCTGGTAAGCCCGCCTGCATCGGAAAAAGTTACCATATGAGCCCGCTTGGCTTCTCTGAGCCTAAAGAAAAATATACCGCCGATTATGCCTGCCAAAATCGCGCTGCCCAGCCCAAATGCAATTACTAAAACTGTCGAAACAAGCATATCTTTAGAGGAGTTCATCAGATATTTTTCGAGCTTTTTCGAAAGATATGGATCTTCGCCGAGCCATTGTACGGACTTTTCATACTTTATCTGGTCCAGCAGTTTTTCAGCCTGGGCACGATCACTCGTATCAAACACGATTGCATTGTAATTACCGATCCTTCGATAAACGCTGGAAGTCGAATCATTCAGGGCAGACTTAATCGCCTGATCTGCAGCCAGAGAGCTTTGCGGTGTGGGGAATTCGATTAATAGCAGCGTGCCGGCCGGATAACTGGCTATGGCGGCTTCAGCTCCAAAAGTTAATTCGAGGCCTGAGATCTCACGCCTTGCACCGAGGGCTATCTCGATGTCCTTGACCGAGCCGGCAAGTTTCGTCTCGGTCATTTTTTCTTTCCAATTCGGTAAATGCTTCAAGATTACGGGTAGTTTGTCATCTTCGGAGAGTTCCTGCGGCTTGTAATCAGGCAGCCAAATTTGTGCGCTAGTGCGGGCAGCAAGCAAAAGCAATGCAAATATCAAACTAAACAAAATTCTCCGCTTAAGGCTGATAAATTTATAAAACATATAAGACTGCTTGATATTGAAAAACACCTCTGATTTTAATGGCTGCCGGTTTTAAATAGTTTAAAAATTGAACTTCTTAAACTTATTCCATGAATATACTTTAGACTTTAGTTCACCTCCGGCTTTTCAGGCAATTTTTCATCTTATCACTTTGATGCATCCGGCAGCCAAAAGTTTCAAAGGCACTATCAGGAAAGTATGGAGCTATCAGGAAATCGAGCAGCGGACGGGGAATTTAGGAACAATTTAACAAAAAGCGAATAACAGGTAAATGATAGGACGATTTGGCTTTAATAATGAATTGTAAAGGCTTAAAGAAGTAACTGCCGGAAAATTTCTGAAAACCACAGCTCCTGCATCAGTCCTTTAGGGAACGTAAATTAAAACTACTGTATTAGAACAATACATACACCAAATGGTATAGCATTGAGTCTTACCACGCATCTTCATGGTTTTGAATCTGTTTTCTTCAGATTTTCGAAACTCTATACACGTCTTGTAACTCCAACAAATGGAACAACTAAGCTGACTTTTACATCTAATTATTCAATGGCATCTACAAAAAAATGAATCCTGGCACAATTTTTGATGTTTAAGTTAGCAGGGAGGAAACCTGAAGATGACCGCTGAAACATTACAATTTC
>DATLZX010000043.1:0-7774 GCA_035573795.1 Pyrinomonadaceae bacterium
GATCACCTGACGATCGGAGCAAATCAGGGAAAGGTCGAGGCGATCGGCATCAGGGCGACATCGCTCAGAAAAGATGACGGAGAGCTCATTTTAATACCGAATGCGGATATGTATTCATCCGCACTGACGATACGCGGCGCCGGCGACCGCAGACGCTTGAATTTCAGTATTACGGTTTCTTTCGATGCAGACGTCGAATTGACGAAAAAAGAAATCGAAGCTGCAGTTAATGGTACAGACGGAGTCTTGGATAACCCTGCTCCGAAAGTCTTCATCTCCACATTTTCGGCTGAGGGGATAGAATTTACGGCAAAATTCTGGATTGATTCTAAAGTATCCTCACCAATAGAGGTTTTGGACATTGCTGCGGCTGAATCAGCAAAACGGTTAAAAAAGCAGGTATTAGACCATTTGCGGAGGGAAACTGATTGTTCCCTTCTCGCCAGCAGTTAAAAGATGTTTTCCATCAAATCGCTTGAACTAATCAAGATTCTTGCCTTTACGGCTTGACGTTGGCATTAGGGTTTTCAGCGCTTGGCTCCGGTTGAGGCTGCGGCCGGTCAAAGGCCTGATTGGTGATCCCAAATGTCCCGCTTCCGCGAAAAAGAGGCGTAAAAATCCAGTCGCTGTGCCGTTCTATTCCGTAATAAGACAGGACGGACTTGCTACGGCTTTGGCTTGCAACTCCGATAAATGGCATATTGTCCGTGATCACATCGAAATTATCACTGATATCCTCAATAGCGCTTTCAGTATCCACGGAATTGATGATTATCACTGCGTATCGGTCAAATACGGGCGAAGGATTCGATGGCAAAACACCATTGTTGAAATCCTGTACCCTTTTGGCAAACTTTGCGACAGTTTTCGGCTCGGGCGGGACTAGTCTCCATTTACCATCCTCGCTCAAAGGATCAATTGCAGCAGAGGGCCTTAAGATTTGACGGCGCTTTGTTCCCTGTGGCAAGCCCTCCAGAAGGTCATCTATGGAATTAGGAAGCCTTTGGCCGCCGTAGAAAATCACGTATTGCTTGATCGCCTCTGCTACTTCCTCTCCGCGACGGATTGCCTCTAATTCCTTTTCACGCTGGATTTCGGTCTGTATCATCGGGGCCGCAGCAAGCATGGCAATAGCGAAAACGGCCATAATCGCCATTACAGCAAGCAGCGTATAGCCGGCCTCAACGTTTGCGGTTATCGATGACTGGTTCATTATCATCCTCATCATCCGGTTTATCCGGCGGACGGTTTACATTTGAATTTACTGGGCCGGGACGCATCTGCGGACGATAAATCGGTATTCCGTCCGGGATTCCGGGAATCCCTTGCGTAACGGGCGGACCGTTCGGATTGTTTGGATTAGGCTGAAACTGCGGGCTAAAACCCGGAGGATACATTCCCGGCTGCGGGTAATTTTGCGGAGGCAATGTTCCCGTAGCTACGGTAGTTCCAGGAGGCGGCCTGAAAAGCTCCAGGTTATGACGGAAGCCAAGAGTTACATCTTCCAGCACAACTTTTTCTGAAGAAATGCTTATCACCTTGAACCGCCCGCCTACTACATCTCCCAGCCGGGCTGCAAAAGGCAGCTGGCTGTCGCCCTCCTGAAAATAGGCAGTATCATTGTTTGCCATTTTGCGGGCAATCAGTCCTATAAACTTGAAATTAGGCGTTGGCGGCGGCTGAATGATCAGCGTAACCGGCAGAGAATATTTCGAGCCATCGTTGTTCTTTATTACGACCTGAGCACTGCCCGCACTGGATATCATATTCGAAGGCACGTTTGCAGCCAGTCTTTGCGGGCTTACAAATTGGGTCGGAAGTTCGATCCCATTGAAATAGATTTTGGCATCAGCAGTAAATTTATCGCCGACAGCTTCTATTCTAAAATTCTTCGATCCGGCATAAACACTTGCAGGCGATACGACCGCAAGCGAAAAAGGAGGCGTCGGGGTGGGTTCAGGAGTTTTTACCGGAATTGGCGTCGGGACATAAGGCGTCGGCGGAGGTGGCTCGTAAAATGCAAAGATGTTCCTGCCTGGCTCAGGCACTTCAGCAACCCTTGGCGAGTAATTTACCGGAACGGTCTGGTAGATGAAATTTTGCTCATCTTTGCTAGGCAGCTCGTTTTGTGCAGAAACTGCAGGCGAAGAGTTCGGCGTCGGCGTTGAACTGCCTATGGTTGAGGCATTTTTCTGTGAGCCGCCCGACCCGAAAGCAAGCCAAAGCGAAACAAGAGCCAAAATGCCCAAAACTATCGCAGCTATCAGCTTGTTGCGTTCAGAAACCGAGTTTATATTAATTGCCTGCATTTTTTCTTATTCAATACTTTTGTTTAAATCTTTGAAATAAAAATCTGTACAAATTTTACTTTTGATCTGAATTAGATATCCGGACGAATTTCTCTCCTAATTTACGAGCTTACCCTTTACTTATCTACGGCATCACAAGCCGACGGCACTTTAATCCTATCTGCCATCTGCCGGCTGATGGACTCATTGCGGCATTACGCTGCCCGGTCTTCTGAAATAAACCGCCATTTCCAGCCTGAGGCTCAGATTTGTCCCGTAAGTTCTTCCGCGAGGGGCATTTTTCTCTTCATTCTGCCCTTGCGATTGATTACTTGCCCCCGGCTGCATTTGAGGATTGTAACCCTGCCAAGGTTGCATCGGGATAGGATTTGCAGCCTGATCAGCCTGTCCGGAGGTCTGTTTCGGCTTTTGTTGAGTTTCAGAAGGCGACATTTCGACGGAGCTTATGACAAGAAAATCACTTCCTGTTTCCAGGTCGCGGATAAATCTTCTGAGATTTTGATACGGGCCTTCAACAGTTAGTGAAACATAAATACCCGGGAAAAGGCTCCGCAGCTTGTCCCTGCCGCGTCCCGAAGCGGTATTTTCATTTGAAGAGTTATCGGTGCCGTCGAGTGGCGCATAATCCGGCCCATTGGTATTTACGAGACCATAAGTTGCAATCAAATAGTTCAATCTCTGATAAAAAGCCGCGCTGCCCGTAGCGGAAGGCGGCAGATATCTGGATTCGAAATCGTTAACACTAGATAGAAGCACGTCGGCCTGTTGGCGACTGTTTTGAATATCGCCGTATCTTTCGCGGGCTGCTTTCAGCTCGCTCTCCAATCTCTGGCTGGTCTGCCTGGATCTATCCAGAGCCTGTCTGGCGGGTAGAGTCAGTCCCAAAAAAGTAATCAGGGCATTTGCAACCAAGAGAGAACAGCCGGCGATTATAAACAGCTCCTGGCGTCCCCAAGGGCCTTTATAGACTCTGTGCGGCCTTGTCGGGACAGATATCTCAGGGGATTTTTCGACAATGATGGTTTCATTTTCTGTAAGGAAGACCATCCTTTTTTCTTCTTCGATAGCGACTGCTCCGCCCTCACTGTTTACTACAATTTCGGGCTGCTGCGGTTTCCCCTCGAACTTTTCATCCGAAATACTCATTGAGAATTGGCCTCCCGCGGATTTTCTGCAACGTCGGACGCTGAGTAACCATACGCCGGACTGTAGATTACGCGCAGGCGATACTCCATATAGGAACTATGGTCAGTTCTTTGCAGGTCCTGCCCGCGCAGCTCGGCAGAAAAAACTCCGGAATTGTTCATTGCCGAAATCATTGACATAACCGAGCCAAAATCGCGGCTGATTACGGTCAGCTCGAGCTCTGCTTTTTCCCGCTCTCCTTCAACGAAAACATTCTGAACAGAGATACGGCTCGCACTCACACTTGGAGGCAAAACCCTCTCAAGATCTGCAAAAAGCCTCGACCAGCTGAAACTTTTGTTTGCAACAAGCTGATGGGCAGCGACAAGGATCTGTTGCTGCTCGGGAGTTAGCTGCTGCCGAACCTCTGCTCCTTGCTGCCGCAGGCTGGCGATTTCTGATTCCATCTGCTCGGTTTGATTGCGGATTATCTCTTCTTCAGCTTTGTATTGCCTCCAGGAAAAAATGCTGTAGGCTGTTGCGGTTGCGCCAATCAAAAAAAGCACAAAAGCCAGCAAATATGGTATGGCACGATTTCGGAAAGGGTTTGTTGCAAGATTTAATTCAACTATCACAAGATTGCTCTATTGACTACTTCGGTTTTTCCTCTTTTTTTATTTTTAGAAAAAAGCTCTTTTCTGTAATTTGGTAATTTGCTGATGTCGGCAATCCACTTCAAAAAACAGGACTTAAACTATAAATAAGCTTTTATCTGCATTTAGCTGCCTGGCAGCCGCTCAGCATAAGTTTAACACGATAAGTCAATTATTTCTCACGCAAAAAGCTGCCCGATTGTTGCCTTAATTTCAAGGAATTGCCTATCCAAACTTCAGCTCATAGGATCTCATTGCGGGTAAAAGGGATGAATAGACTCAGGCTCTGATTAAGACGCTATCTGTCTGAATAAAGGCAAATTACTCATCAATTCAGCAACAGAAAATCAAAAAACCAGAATAGCTTAAGGAGTTTGCTGCAGTAATTGCTGCAGTAATTAAAGACCGGACTGACGCCAAGCTAATCTAGCCATAAAACGCTTTATGGTGAATCCTTTTACAGATTCTATAACAACTGAAGCCAAGCTAATCCAGACTGAAACCCTTAGATTTAATTCCTTTCGAGCCTGTTTTACTTGTTTTTGATAAATCGAGCAGTCTTTGGTCGGCTTATTCAATTCCGCTTTGGGGCGATTCAATTGCGTGTTAGGGCTTCTTCATTGAGTGTTTTGGCTACTTAATTGAGAGTCTGAATAATTCAATAGATAAGTTTATTGCAGACAACCTCAACTCAGCTTAATTCAAGGCAATCTGGCCGGCAAAGGGCCTTTTTTTTCTTCTTCTGTGAGTTCACGATAGGTTGCAACCCTGTTTCTCCCTTCACGCTTTGCCCGATACAGTGCGGAGTCTGCCATTTCAACCAGTTCTATAGGATCAGTGGAATCATCCGGAAAGCAGGCCAGGCCGATACTTATCGTAATATGATGAGAGCCTGCAGGCTTTCCCTGTCTGATTACCGTAAATTTACTGTTTTCTACCGCAGTCCGAATTCTTTCAGCAGCCACTATGCCTTGGGCCAGTTCAGCATCCAGCAAAAAGGCGGCGAATTCCTCGCCTCCAAAACGCGATGCAGCATCGCCGCTGCGAAGGTTCTTGATAATGCAGTTTCCGATCTCCTCGAGCGCCTTGCTGCCGGTCAAATGGCCGTAAGTGTCATTTACCTGCTTGAAATGGTCAACGTCCATCACCAAAACACAAAACTTTCTGTTTTCAGCAGTTGCCCTCGCTGTTTCACGCCTTAATTCACTGAAAAATGAACGGCTTGATAAAAGCCCTGTCAGGTCATCATGATTTATCAAGCGATGGATTTGTCTTTGATATTCACGATCTATTTCATCCAATAACTCAAACCGCAGAATATGCTCTCCGATAGTTATTTTATCGCCGCTTACCAAAACAGCTTCGGTAACCCGCTCTCCGTTCAGGTAAATTCCGTTTCTGGAGCCGAGATCAACAATTTTATATTCCTCCAGTCCGTCGCTTCTTTTTGATTTAACGACCTTTGCATGCTGACGGGAAACCTTGGAATCAATTACCCTTACGTCGGCACCCAAAGCGCGTCCCAAGATAACCTCGTCTCTTTCAAGAGGGATCGGAACGGCTATCAGCTCTCCTGAAAGAAAAACTAAAGCCGGCCTAAGGTCTCTGGCTTGCCTTTCTGGCTTCTGCATATTTCGGAGGGAATCCAAATCAAATGCGGTAAAATAAAACGGTGTCGAGATACTGCGTCAAAAAAAGAGGCTGTGGGCAAAACCTCGCAAGATTACTGCTTATAACTGGAGTTTTAATGCATCCAAGCTGCGAAAGTAATCAATGACGGCTGGAAGCGTTCAGCAGAAATTTTATGAAAATCCTGATAACAGGCTCCAGCCAATAAATAGAATACAGTAAAGCCGCCCTCTATTTCCAGAAAAAATTGATGAATAATGCTGAGTTTTCTCTCTTTTCGACGCTTTCCTAAGCCTTATTGAATCAGCTAACATCGAATTAACGTGAGGCTTTTGTTTGTAAAACTAGGTTCTATCGGTGATATCGTCCATACTTTACCGATTCTCAATGAAGTCCGCCGTTTGAGGCAGGATGCTCAAATAGATTGGGTTGTTGATAAAAGATCTGCCGAGATACTGCGTCTTAATCCGATGATTAACAATCTTCTGGAGTTCGATTCCAAAAATTTTCATTTGTTAAGACCGGGAAAAGCTCATATAACAACAAAAATGCAATCCCGCAGCTGGCCGCAACTAATCCGTAGGCTGCGAGCCGATAATTATGACCTTGCCATTGATTTTCAGGGGCTTCTGAAATCTGGTGCTATTGCAGCCATTTCAGGGGCAAAGGAGGTTTTCGGCTTTGAAAAACAGGCGCTTCGAGAGCCTGCAGCAAGATTTTTCTATTCTCAAAAGGTTTCTATCCCACGCATTTGCCACGTAATTGATAAAAATTTTCTTTTGGCTCAGACAGCGCTTGGCGAGCAATTGAACACTCGGCCGCTTGAATTTCCGATTTTTACCGATAATTCGCATAAAGAGGAAGCCGACTTTTACTTAGAAAAAGTCAAAAAGCCATTTGCTTTACTGAATCCGGGTGGCGGCTGGGTTACCAAACTTTGGCGGGCTGAAAACTTTGGCCATCTTGCTGATGAGCTTTTTGAAAAAGCCGGATTAGAAAGTATCATCACCGCCGGCCCTGACGAGGCTGAACTAGTTCAACGTGCCTGCAATGCTGCGAAAAAAAGACCTTATGTTGCCAAGTTGTCGCTTAAAGGTTTTTACCGGCTTGCAAAACATGCTGCTGTATACGTCGGCGGTGATACCGGCCCTACGCATATCGCCATAGCAGCAAAAACTCCTGTAGTTGCACTATTTGGCCCAACTGAGTGGTTTAGAAACGGCAGCCTCAACCCCTCGGATATTTGCGTCGAGAGAACTGACATTACTTGCCGGACAGATTGCTACCGCAGAAGTTGCGGGAAATGGATCTGTATGGATATCAATGTAGAAACTGTTTTAAACGCAGTAATTACAAGAATCAACGCTGCATCCGGGCAGGTGCAAATAAGTTAAAGGATTAGAAAACCTGCAAATTTTAGAAAAAACCAAAAAAACAGCGATTTATTTAAATAAGTTTTAATAAAAGAAATCAAATTTGAACCTCCGTTCTCTTAAAAATTCTTGAATGAAAGATAGATTACTTAAAGGGTTTCAACGTCTTAGGGTATTTTCCGGCTTTGCGGTTTCAGTGATTTATTTGATCTTTGCTGAGCCAAAGCCCGCTTTGCTGGCCATCGGGCTCGTCTTTGCCATTACAGGATTAATAATCAGGGCTTGGGCGAGCGGGCACATCCGCAAAATCAATGAACTTGAAACCTCCGGCCCATATTCATTTACACGCAACCCGCTTTATTTCGGGACTCTACTGATTATCGTCGGTTTTGCAATCTGCTCAGGAAAGCTTTGGATCTCGGTACTTGCCATCGCATATTTCCTTTTTGCGTACCTTCCAGTTATCGCTGCGGAATCAAACGAGCTGAAACAAACTTTTGGCGAAAGTTTCATTGAATACGAGAAGAATGTCCCCGAGCTGATCCCGAGATTAAAGCCTTACCGCAGAAATTCTGAAAGAAGTTTTGATTTTGGTTTATACTTGAAAAACGGCGAGTACAATGCTGCCATCGGATTTTTCATCGCGGTAGTTTTCTTGATTGTGAGGATAAATGGCTGGATTTAA
>DATLZX010000044.1:0-6505 GCA_035573795.1 Pyrinomonadaceae bacterium
TTCGTTATTGATCAAGTCAAAAAAATATCTTCGATTTTTGAAAGACCTGATTTTTCGGGGTTTATAACGAAATCAAGAGTGCTGCAAAAACTTATAAACCGAATTTACAAATTTGTAAAGCAAATCTCGTGCAAAAAACAGTCAATCAGGCGATAAAATTAAAAAATCGCTTCTGATCCCGAGAACCTAGTTCAAAACCCCGTTAATTGAGCTAGCTAAGATAATTGAGCTAACCAAGATAATTGGATCCAAGACAATCAGGTTCGAATGCCGTAACTCTAAGCTTAGTAAAGCAAAAACCTTGCCCTACGTTTGCGAAATCCTTCTGCAGATTCTGAGAATTCTCTCAGAATTTCATCCATTGACTCTCCCCTTGAAAACATTTCAAAAATCTTGCTGCTGACTAAAAGGCGGTTAAAATTCTGCAATTCCCAATCCTTTGGATAAAGGGTCTTCAAGGTTTCAGCGATGGCAAATCCAGTTAAAACCGGGCGCAAGCTATTACGGTCAGTTACAAGTATATTTACTCCAGAGCATTCTTGCCCCTTGTAAACCGACGAACGCGGAGTAAATTTGACCGGGACAAATCGCACTCCCGGTAATCGTTTAGCATTCAGGTATTGTGCAAACCTTCTGGCATCAATCCAAGGAGCACCGATCAATTCAAAGGGCGTATCTGTTCCTCGGCCGACGCTTAAGTTTGTCGTCTCGAGCAATCCGATCCCCGGATAAAGCGTGGCTTGGGTCAAAGAACGCATATTTGGCGATGGATTTACCCACGTCTGGCCGGTTTGATCAAACCACATCTGACGCCGCCAACCTTCCATTTTTATAACTTTAAGGTCTGCCCCGATCCTGTCCTCCTCGTTCATCATCAGTGCAAGCTCTCCGATAGTCATTCCATAGCGAACAGGTATTTCGTGCGCAGCAATAAACGAGAGCTTATCTTTGTCAGCCAGAGGACCCTCTAAATCAATACCGTTTATGGGGTTTGGCCTGTCGAGGACAAAAACCGGAATTTTGGCTTTGGCAGCCTCCTCCAAAACGTATTTCAAAGTCGTTGTATAGGTGTAAAACCTTGCCCCAACGTCCTGAATATCATAAACGATTGCATCAAGGCCGTTAAGCTGTTCCTGTTTAGGCCTGCGAGTTTCTCCATATAGCGAGAAAATCGGCAATCCGGTTTTCTCATCACGCGAATCGTCAATTTTTGACTGATCAAGCTCGCCTCTGATGCCGTGTTCCGGTGAAAACAACGCAACCAGCTTTACTTCGGGAGCGCTTGCCAGAATATCTATTGTAAGACGGCCAGACAGGTCACGGCCGGTTTGATTTGTTACAAGGCCGATCTTCTTGCCCTTGATCGGCTCGAATCCATTTTTTATCAAAACATCAATACCATTCAGGACTTCTGCCGATGGCACAGACTCATTCGTCGGCCTTTGCTGAGTGCGAGCCGCCTGCGCTGCAAACCTAGGTATCTGCGCTGAAACAGCAGAATAATAATCCGCTGCTGAATTGACCCAATCTGGCCTTGAGACATCTGCAAGCGCCGAAGCAGCAATCGTTGCAACCCTCGCACGCAGCGGAGTAACGTCGCCTTTGCCGTCAGGGTGAACACGGTTTGAAAGAAAAATCACAAATGTTTGCGAGGCAGGGTCAATCCATACCGAAGTACCTGTAAATCCTGTATGGCCGAACGATCCTAGAGGAAAAAGCTCGCCTCTATTTGAAGAAAAGCCAGTATTGATATCCCAGCCAAGGCCTCTGGTTGCACCGATTTCACTTACTACAACAGGAGCTGTCATTAAGGCGACTGTTTGTGGCGATAGCACCCTTTGGCCATTGTATAAGCCACCGTTGAGAAGCATCATGCAATACTTAGCAAGGTCATCTGCTGTCGAAAAAAGTCCGGCATGGCCGGCAACGCCTCCCATTCGGTATGCCGTCGGATCATGAACGAATCCTGTTAGTATTTTTTCGCCATCTGTGCCGGTGAAACTGCCGCCAAGATAACTCATCTGCCCTTTGATGTTTTCTGTCGGCGCGACTAGTTTGATTGTTTCGCTCGAGAAAGCTGTCTTGGGATCTGAAGCCGAACTATCGAAAGGTGCAAACCTGGTCTGTGCCATACCAAGTTTTGCAAAAATCCTGCCTGCGAAAACGTCAAGACTCTCACCTGAAACTCTTTGAACAATCTCGCCAAGAACAATAAATCCAATATCAGAATAAACAAATCGGGTGCCGGAAGGGTTTGCCAGCTTTTCTTTTCTCAAAGCCTCCAGCATACCGTTTCTGCCAAGCCATTTTTTTGAGAGGTCAAAATCGGGGGCGTAGCCGGAAGTATGAGTCAAAAGCTGGAGGATTGTTACATTTTTTGCATTTGAATCTTCGATTTCAGGGATGAATTTCCCGACAGTGTCCGTCAGACGGATTTTGCCCCGCTCAAGCAAAACCATGATTGATGTAGCAGTGGCAATCGGCTTTGTCAGCGATGCAAGGTCAAAGATAGTATCAACCGTCATCGCCTCAGAAGCCGGAACCAAAGACCTCTTGCCAAATGCTTTACGAAAAACAATTTTTCCTTTATGTCCGATTAAAACTACTGCACCCGGCAGCTTTTTCTCAGCGATGTCGGCCTGAATTACCTGCTCTATTGTATTTAACTTGTCATAATCAATCGCTGCGGGTGTTGAAGTGCCTGAATTAGGCTTTTTTTGCGCAGGTGCAAATACAAAAAGCGTGCAGATAACGGATATTACCAAAAGAACAAAAGCAGGCCTCTTTATGTAACCAGTGTTTTTTTCGATCATTACTTTTATTTTTCCCGGAACAGCTAACATAAAGGTTTTAGCACTTAGAAAAATTAAAAATATAAGCCGATCAATCAGCTAGAAATTTATTTTTGACAACTTTTAGTAAATTTTAATTTTGTTTAAATTTATTTATGGCTATTTGGTGAAAAACATTTTTTGCATGAGCAAAACAAATTTGCCTTACTTCAAGCCGCAAAATTTGAAACTACAGAATTTCAACCTACAAAAGATTTTTCATGCAAAAGATTTATCATGATTTCGCTCAGCAAAGCTTTCGGCACACAAAACAGAAAATTCTTTGGCAATGGGTGAGTAATGAGCTCCGCGAAGCCTTGCAAGCCCCAATTCCCATTTTATTTCAGCGCCTTCAATCAGCCAGGTTACAAGCTTTCCCTCCCTGACTTCCTTTGCGACTGACTTGGCTCCCGCCATTCCTACTCCAAGATTGTTTTCAACCATCAGATTTACCGCTTCCTGCCTCGAGAGTTCCATTTTTATATTCGGTTTGACATTTGCAGCAGCAAAGAATTCGTCAATCATTCTTCTAGTGTTTCCGCCCCTTTCGCCGAGTATCAAATCCTCGGCCGCAAGATTGGCCGCCGAAATATACTTTTCTTTCGCCAGCGGATGTTTGGGATGGGCTATTGCCACAATTTCGTCTGCAAAAAGCGATTCGGTTACAATATTTGGATTTTCTACCGGCAGCGATACAAATGAGATATCCAACTCGCCATGCATCATACGGTCAACAAGCCTTTGGCTGGTTCCGGAAATAACTGTAAGCTCAGCACGCGGAAAGCTTTCCTTGAGTTTTCGAAGAATTCCCGGAAGCTGGTTAATTGCAAAAGTGCCGGAGGCAGTGCCAATCCTGAGCCTGCCATATTCCGCACCAGCTACCTCGGCAATTTCCGCCAGGGCCGAATCATGCTCTCGTAAAATCTTCCTGGCGCGTTCAAGCAACCGTTCGCCGGCCTCGGTTAATATTACACGTCTGGGAGTTCGGGTAAAAAGCGGCATTCCGACCTCTTCTTCAAGCTGCCGGATCTGCATTGAAATGGCCGCCTGGGTTACCTGAACTTTTCGTGCGCCAGCAGTAAATGTTTTTGCCTCAGCTATAGCAAGAAATGCTTTTAACTGTTTTATTTCCATTTCTCAGACTTCCTCTTCTCTTTTAAGACTTGCTGTCCTTGCAAAATTGGAAAATTTCAAATCGAGACTGTAATTTTTATTAGGAAAGGTGAAAGACAATATAGCGAATTAGAGTTTTCGACCGAAATCCTTTCCGAATTTTTTTTCATGACACCTATCAAGACACCTACCAGGCATCTGTAAGGATTAGAAATATTTATAAACCTCAAAAATATATCTTAACATCAACTTATCTTATTGAATACATAAAATCTGTTAAATTTGATTATATGTCAAGTTTCCAAGAGAATATTTGCTGAGAAATATTTATTTTTAAAAATGCCGGAGCCCTTCGATGGCACCCGCAAAAAGAAGAAAAAAACAAAGCACCATTTTCCCACAGCTTTATCTAGGCGTAGATGGTGGAGGTACGAAAACACAAGTCGCGCTTTTGAATGAATCTCGAACGATAGTTGCAGAAGGGTCTGCCGGACCTTCTAACCCATTGCGTGTCGGGTTGGAAACTGCAGTTGCAAACATCATAAAAGCAATAAATTCTGCAGCAGATTCAGCAGGTGTATCAAGAGGAGATATTGCAGCTGCAGTGCTTGGCCTGGCCGGTGTGAGACGTTCGGATCTTAAGGAAAGCGTCCGCAGAAGATTTATCGAACTTTTAAAAATACATCAGACAACTGTTCTGACTGATGCAGATATCGCACTTTATGCAACTACTTTCGGAAAGCCTGGCATTGTAGTTATTGCGGGCACCGGCTCAGTTTGCTTGGGAATAAATTCCAAAGGGGAGAGGGCGATTTCCGGAGGCTGGGGACCGCTTGCCGGTGATGAAGGCGGCGGAGTCGGCATTGCTCAGGCCGCACTTCACGCCGTAGCAAAAGCCTCAGACGGACGGGGAAAGCCGACTAAACTATCGCAAAGCGCTTCCGAGTATTTCCGCGCTGCCGGGCCTGAAAACCTGATTGTTGCAATCTACTCACCGCAAGTTGACAATATGCGGATTGCGGGCTTTGCCAAATATGTTGTAGAAGCCGCACAAGATGGAGACACAGTAGCACAAGAAATAATCGAAGAGGCAGGTTATGAACTTGGGATTGCTGCCAGCGCCGTAATAGCCAAGCTCGGATTAGAAAAGGAAAGACTGCCGATAGGATGCGTCGGGAGCGTTTTCAATGCCGGCGAAATTATTGCTCGGCCAATGCTTGAAGTAATCAGAAGAACTGCGAAAAGAGCATTTCTTACGGAGCCAAAAATGTCTCCGGCACAGGCTGCGGCTATTATGGCTTTGGAAAAATCACTTGCCGAAAATAATGGCGCGGCGAAATAATTACGAGGGCAAATAATAACTCTGGCCGTGATCGAATATTCAAGGTGAGATTATTTTAAGTGCAACACTAAGAAACTTTCTTAGGCTCAATAATTTAAGAAGGGAAAATATCT
Source organism: Pyrinomonadaceae bacterium (assembly GCA_035573795.1). Classification (GTDB taxonomy): domain Bacteria; phylum Acidobacteriota; class Blastocatellia; order Pyrinomonadales; family Pyrinomonadaceae; genus OLB17. The sequence continues at coordinate 5,400 of DATLZX010000044.1, forward strand.
TGCAATAAAATTGCTAAATATTGTAGCTGATTATCTCTGATTTTGAAGTATGTCAAATGAAATCGAATTCGGCAAAAAAATTCCATTGACAGAAATGGAAAACCCTCTAACGAGAGACATTGACAAATTGCCGACTCTCAAAGCTCTTGAATTGATAAATAATGAGGATCAATTGGTGCCGCTGGCAATTAAAAAAGAGCTGGCCACGATTGAAAAGGTTGTTGAAAAAGTAACTGAAAGGCTAAAAAATGGCGGAAGACTGTTCTACGTAGGAACAGGTACAAGCGGAAGGCTGGGCGTATTGGATGCGGCAGAGCTACCACCGACTTTCGGGGTTGATCCAGAATTGGTGCAAGGAGTAATAGCCGGAGGATACCAGGCTCTTTACAAAGCTTCTGAGGCAAGTGAGGACGATAAGGAATCAGGAGCAAAAGACCTAGAAAACAAACAATTAAAACCCACTGATGCAGTCATTGGAATAGCCGCCTCCGGACGAACACCTTACACGATTGGCGCTGTAGAATACGCCAGAAAGCTTGGCTGCTTTACGGCTGCAATTGTATGTACGCCAAACTCGCAGCTTGAAAAAACAGCAGAGCTGGCAATAGTAGCTTTGGTAGGGCCTGAGGTAATTGCAGGCTCGACAAGAATGAAAGCCGGAACAGCACAAAAAATCATCCTGAATATGATCTCAACGCTTTGTATGATCAAGCTCGGATTTGTAAAAGGCAATAGAATGACGCACTTAAGGCCGACAAATTCTAAACTTGTTGACCGCAGCCTGCGTATCCTAATGGCCGAAACAGGTTTAGATTTTCAGCAGGCAAAAGAGCTTTTAGAGAAATCAGGCGGGAGTGTGGCCAAAGCTCTAAATAACCTGAAAAAATGAACTAGGCTAAATAATCAATCAGTCTGAGCGATTGGTGTTAATAGCAAAAAATTTCCTTTGACCGGGAAAAATCCAAAAGGAGAGCGCTCAGGAAAATTCATCTTCAATGCGAACAATAGACCTGATAATAATTTTTGGCTATCTAATCGGAATAACTGCCCTAGGTATCTGGTCGGCGGGAAAACAGGAAACGACTGAAGATTATTTTGTAGGCGAT
>DATLZX010000045.1:0-3127 GCA_035573795.1 Pyrinomonadaceae bacterium
AGGCAAAGGCCTGACCTTGCAATACATAAATTCACAAAGCTGATAATGCAGGGAATACCAATTCCGGTTTACGGTGACGGAAGCACACAGAGGGACTATACATTTATTGACGACATAGTTGCCGGCGTTAGGGCTGCGATAGACTACCAGGGATCGGAATTCGAGGTGTTCAACCTTGGCGAGTCAGAAACGGTGCCGCTAAATCGCTTGATAGAACTGCTGGAAAAAGCTTTGGGTAAGAGTGCAGTAATTGATCGGAAGCCGTTGCAGCCCGGAGATGTTCCCATTACTTATGCCGACATTACCAAGGCCAGAAAAATGCTTGGTTACAACCCGACGACCAAAATCGAAAAAGGCATTTCTGCATTTTGCGAATGGTACAAAACTCAGGCAGAAGCCAGACTTAGTTAATGGCGGCTAAATAGGGACCAGGCTTAAATTTAGTAAATGAATTTTTGTTTTGTGAAAAAGTTTGTTTTCGTTAAAGAGTTTATGCTTGGTGAAAAAAGTTTGTCTTTCGATAAAAGAGGGTATGTTTGGTAAAAGGTTTATTTTATTTTTTAGTAAAGAGGTTATGTTTGGTCAAAGGGTTTATTTTTCGTTGAGGAAATTGTGTTTGGTAAATGAGTGGTAATTTCGTGAAAGAGCCTGGAATTCGTAAGAGTGTTTAAATTTCGTGACGGTTTGCCAAGGCTTTATCCATAGTAACCTCATCAACGTATTCAAGATCACTTCCTACAGGCATTCCCATAGCAATACGCGTAACCTTTGGCCCCAGAGGCTTAATCAATCTGGCAAGATAGTTTGCGGTTGCCTCGCCCTCGGTTGTCGGATTGGTGGCAATGATAATTTCCTTTACTGCTATGCCGGCATTGTTTTCAGGGTTCAGGCGTTTGAGCAAATTTGCAATCATCAGCTCATCGGGGCCGATGCCGCGAATCGGTGAAAGCGTGCCATGCAGTATATGATAAAGCCCCTTGAAAGAACGCGTCTTTTCGACAGCAAGGAGGTTATACGGCTCCTCGATAACGCAGATAAGGGAACGGTCCCGGCGGGGGTTGCTGCAATAAAGGCAAGGGTCAATGTCGGTCAGGTTGTTACATACACTGCAAAACGTAATTTTTTCCTTTACATCACGCAATGCTGAAATAAAATTTTCGACCTCTGCAGCCGGGCGTCGCAGAATGAAAAAAGCCAGCCTCTGGGCACTTTTTTGCCCAATTCCAGGCAGTCTTTTGAATTCATCAATCAACCTTGCGACTGGCTCGGAGTAATCGGTCATAGTTTACTTGAAAAATAAACAGGCAATGAAAAAAATCAGGCGAAAAAAAATCAGGCCACAAATTGATAAAAATAATTCTGGCAGCAATGGGATGAAAAATGCCCACTATATCAAACCTGGCTATAACAAACCGGGCGGGAGCATTCCGCCGACCTTGCTTTTGAGCGCCTCTTCGGTTTTGCGGCGAGCTTCTGCCAGTGCGGCAACTATGAGGTCTTGCAACATTTCTACATCGCCTTCTTTAACAATGTCAGGAGAGATTTTGATCTCGATAACCTCGAAGTCTCCGCGCATTTTAACAACGACGGCATCGCCGCCTGCGGAGGCTTCGACCACGGTCTGCTTCATCTCGCGGGACATTTGCTCCTGCATTTCGCGAGCCTGCTTCATCATTGCATTAAAATCCAATCCGCCGGGAAATTTCATATGTTTTTACTCAAACAAAGTTTTGGAAAAAAATATTCTTCAAGAGATAAGGGGCGTAAGCCAAATATCTTCAAGAGTTTCAGATTAAATCCTAATAACTAAAACAATCATTTGCAAACCAAAATAACTGTGGATGGCTTTAGAAAAGGCTGCGGCAGGGCAATAAGAAAAAAATATTGCAAAACGGAAGGAAAAGTGTAAGATTACGTGGAAACAAAGCGATTTTGCGAAAAGCCGCAATCACCCAAAAAAATAAAATTATGGAAACAAAATCCGGCTCATGGTTAAATTCAGGTACAACGCTGGGGATCGGGTTGATAATTGCCGCTCTGGTGTTTGGTTGGTTCTATTCTTCGGCCAAGCGTGGAGATGAGGCAATAACGGTTACCGGCTCGGCAAAACGGCGGATTTCATCAGACCTGGTAGTATGGCAAGTGGGAACCTCAGCCTCGGCTTCGGACCTTAATACAGCGTATCGCCAGGTTTCGGAAACCATTCCGAAGCTCAAGGCTTATCTGGTTTCAAAAGGAATACCAGAGGAACAGCTAGTAGTGCAGGCGATCGTTACACAGACCCTGAAAAGGCGCGATTCTGACGGAAACGAAACAGGGGAAATTACGGGTTATTCACTAAGCCAGCAGATAGAGGTCAGGTCCAATGACGTTCAACGCATCGCCCAGGTCTCGAGAGAATCAACGGAGCTATTGAACCAAGGGCTTTTGGTAGAATCAAGCGCTCCGAAGTATTACTACACGAAGCTAGGCGACCTGAAGGTGGAGATGCTCGGCGAGGCTGCCAAGGATGCCAAAGAGCGGGCGGAGAAGATAGCCTCAAGCACGGGCAGCTCGGTAGGATCGGTCAGGTCGGCACGCATGGGCGTACTGCAAATCACCGCAGCGGATTCGACCGATGTCTCAGATTACGGGGTATATGATACATCTACTATCGAAAAAGATATTACGGCAGTGGTGAATATCAGCTTTACGGTCAAATAGCCATCTGCAGATAGCTGCTGTATCTGAGCGTCATAAAATAACTCAGGCCAGAATAAGGCTTGGCTCAAGTAAAAAAATTGCCAGCGGCGAGGCGGCTGATTGCCGCCAGGCTGGCTTTTGTTTTGACGAGCTTGAGTGTTAAACTCTTTGCTTGCTTGATTTTATAAAGGCAAACAGTGAGATGAAGGGTTAGCACTACTGAGCCGGTTTAGAAAAAAAATGAGTGCAAAAACACTTTTAGACAGGCAACATAAATAGGCGAAAAAGGTCATTTTCTATGCTCCCCGCCGTAAAAATACAACTTTAGCAATAATAAATTTTAAGTGGAACAAGCCGAGCAAGATGTATCAGTAAAATTGCCAGAGACTGCCGGGATGACGCTAAAGGTCGTAAAGGGCAGCCTCTGGACATTTTTGGGGAATGT
>DATLZX010000046.1:0-5303 GCA_035573795.1 Pyrinomonadaceae bacterium
TTTTAGGCGAACTTGATCTTACTCCTGAACAAGTCCGCCAGATCAGGGCAATGAATCAGGCCAGGCGGGCTGAGCTTAATCAGGCACTGGCTCGCCTTTTTTCAGCCAATCAGGCGTTGGATGAGGCGCTTTATGCTGATGTGCTAAACGAAGAAGAAATCGCTCTTCGGCTCCGGGAGTTTCAGCAAGCCCAGGCTGAAGTATCAAGATTGAGATTCAAAAACGAGCTCGAGATCAGAAAAATTCTAACCCCTGAGCAGCTGGTGAAATTTCGTGAGCTAAGGCGTCGTTTTGCACAGCCTAACAGGCCGAACCGGCCTGCAAACAACAATATTCCACAGCCGATCAAAAGGCTGCGGCAATTGCCGAAAACAAACCGTCCGCAATAGGGCAAAGCCCTCGAAATCTTTTGAATTTGTTTTTGTGCCAGAAGCCTTCCCCCATTTAACCTGAGATTTCCCCCAGGAAATCGAGTTTTTTAAGCCTCTTGCTAATTTATTGCAAGAGGTATTTTTTTTCTCCAAAAGTTATGCAAACTCTGCTGTTTGTCCTATTCATTTTTTTTGAGTAACCTAATCCAGAAGTATTTTTGCAACGTACAAAGTGCTTGTAGGGACATTTAGTTTCACCCCGGATCAGTAAGATGAGCCTTTTTCTGAGATTCATTTACGAATTGCAGAGTGTAAGCATTCTTTTTTGGCGCACGCTTGTAGGCTTATTCTCTCCCCCAAGGTATTTTCCAGAGTGGATTCGACAGATGGACCTGATTGGGGTAGGCTCGCTGCCTATAGTACTTCTCACCGGCTTTTTCACTGGCGGCGTCCTTGTTTTGCATACCTTCCCGACTCTTGAGTACTACAGCGCCCAAAGCGAGGCAGGCCGCGCAGTGGCAGCTTCTCTGATCCGTGAACTGGGACCGGTTTTGAGCGCTTTGATGGTTTCAGGGCGCATCGGCTCAGCCATTGCTGCAGAGTTGGGTTCGATGGTTGTCTCTCAACAGATTGACGCCATGCGGGCTTTTGGCACTAATCCGATCAGAAAGTTAGTCATCCCGAGAATTACAGCCCTGGTATTGATGCTGCCACTGCTTACAGTTGCCGCTGATGTTTTCGGGCTTATCGGCGGCTCAATTGTTGCTTCCGGTATTTACAACCAGGATATGAACACCTTCATCAATTCTGCAAGAAACGGGATCGAAGTCCGGGACATAATCGGAGGAGTTATAAAACCTATTTTCTTTGCAGGCGTGATTGGTTCGGTTGCATGTCATAAGGGGCTAAGCACCACAGGGGGGACAGTAGGCGTTGGCAAATCTACTACAGATTCAGTCGTAATATCCTCGATCTGGGTTATTGTTTTTGATTTCTTTCTTTCAAAGGCTCTGCAGTTTCTTTTGGGAATCGGGCGTTTATAATCAATACTTTGATGACGGAAACGGAATCAATCAAAGACTATCATCAGGGCTCGGAGCAAGATAATCAGCATCCGGCAAACTCGAATTCGCTTCTGAAACCGGTCATAGAGTTCAGAGATGTCACCCTGGCATTCGATGACAAAAAAGTCCTGGACGGGATTAGCTTCAGCGTTCGTCGAGGTGAAACCAAGATCATCTTGGGAAGAAGCGGTGGAGGCAAATCAACGATAATCCGCCTGATTCTGGGACTTATTAAACCCGATGCAGGTCAAATATTCATTGACGGGCAGGATATTACCCCCCTAACAGAAGAAGAAATGATGGCCGTTAGGCAAAAAATCGGCATGGTATTTCAGGAAGGTGCTTTATTCGATTCCCTTTCAGTGTATGAAAACGTTGCCTACAGGCTCCGCGAGCAAAATGTTGAAGAATCGCAAATCGAGCATGAGGTACGCCGTATGCTGAGATTCGTTGATCTGGAAGACGCAATTTATAAAATGCCTAACGAGCTCTCCGGCGGTATGCGCCGACGCGTCGGGATTGCCAGGGCTCTTGTCGGCGACCCTGAAATAGTTCTTTACGATGAACCTACGGCCGGGCTTGACCCTCCGACAGCTCGAACGATTTGCGAGCTGGCCATAAAATTAAGGGATTTGGAAAATGTATCTTCGATTTTCGTTACGCATGAAATGAATAATTTGGAGTATTTATCCTCCGAATACGCTATCATCAATGAGAAAGGGGCTGTAGAATTCGAAGCCGAGGGCGAACGCCTTTGTTTGATAAACACAGAAGTGATAATGTTGCGTGATGGAAAAATCGTTTTCAGCGGCACTGATGAACAATTAAAAACCAGTTCCGATCCATATATCCGACATTTTATTTTTGCAAAAGAATGGGCTGAAATCTGATGGTGCAAACTAAACCGAAACTTACATTTTCGCAACTTAGGGTTGGCATTTTCGTTTTTGCCGGCCTGCTTATTCTTGCCTTCCTGATCCTGAATTCCACCGGAGATTTCAACCCTTTTCGAAAAACACTTCGCTTAAAGGCCAGGTTCTCCTCTGCAGACGGGTTGAGATCGGGAGCCGATGTTCAGATTGCCGGCGTCAGAATTGGAAAGGTAGAGGATGTTTACCTGCTCCCGCCCGATTCTCCTGAAAATGCAAAAATCGAGGCCGTTATGTCTGTAGTTAGCGAGATTGACGGAAGGCCCATAACCGAAAGGATTCGGACAGATTCTACAGCACAGCTTGTAGCTACTTCAGTATTGGCAAATGATAAATTGATCAATATTACTCCTGGCTCAGAAAAAGGCTCTCCGGTTACTGAAAACTACGTTCTCGAATCCAGGGAAGCCATTTCAATAAACCAGCTGACTCAGACCGGAAATGAACTTCTGGAACAAATCAATAAACTGGCGATACCTGCCAGCGAGATTTTGATCAAGGCCAACCAGGGCGAGGGAACGCTCGGAAGCCTTGTAAACGATGATTCTCTCTACCGGAACCTTGATTCCACGGTTTCCGAAACACGCGTTACGCTGTTGAAACTTCAAACAACTTTGGACAAAATCAACCGCGGTGAGGGCTCTGCGGGCAAGCTTTTGAATGACCCTGAACTCTACAATAGCCTGAAAAAAGCCATTGCTGATCTTGAATCAATATCCAATGATATAAGGGCAGGAAAAGGGACAGCCGGAAAGTTTCTGACAGACGAGGCACTTTATAACGAAACCAGATCTGCTGTTTCTGATTTACGTGTTACAACAGGCAAATTGAATCTGGTTTTGGACGACCTTAAACAGATCACCGGAGGCATTCTCGGCGGCAACGGAAGTGCCGGCAAGCTTTTTACTGACGATAAACTTTACGAAAACGCCAGAGACGCTTTAGCTAAATTCAACTCTACAGCGGACAAGCTCGACCAGATCCTTGCTGATGCCAGGTCGGGCAAAGGCACTCTGGGTAAACTGGTTACGGATGAAACCCTCTATAACAATCTGAACCAGACCGCTTCAAACATCAATCAATTCTCTAGTGAAACCACCAAATTAATTTACGATTTTCGGCAGAATCCGAAAAAATATCTTCGAATCAAACTGAGTCTCTTCTAAAATAATTGACAATCTAATCCGCAGTTTGGATAATATGCATTTTTACGCTTGAAAATGCGTAGAATCTGCATATTTTATGTATATATGCAAAAATCTAAACGACATGAACTGATACAGGTGCTTGTCCGTTCGGCCAAATTTCGCCGGCAGAGCGAGCTGGTAAGCATTTTGGCCAAAAAAGGTTTTACTGTAACTCAGGCAAGCGTATCGCGCGATCTGGAAGAGCTCGGGATCGTCAAAATAAACGGAATATATTCTTTGCCGCACGTTGACCTGCAATCGCCACAATTCGGGCTATTTTCATTGCAACCAGCGGGGCCTTATCTGCTAGTTGCGAAATGCTCGCCGGGCCTTGCCTCAGCAGCCGCGGTAAGGATTGATGCTGCAGGAATTCCGGAAGTAGTGGGCACCGTGGCAGGTGATGACACTGTTTTCATTGCCGTAACCAATGAATCAGAGCAAAAGGCTGCAATTCCGAAGATTTTGAAATTATTCGAAACGAACTGAATGACAAACTCTAATAAAATCAAAGTGGGTATTTTCGGAGGCTCTGGATACGGAGGAAGCGAGCTGCTAAGAATTCTTTTATTCCACCCTGCGTTCGAAGTGGCTTTTGTTTCGGCAGGTGAACATGCCGGAAAACCAGTCGCTTCTGTTCATAAAAACCTCAATAAACTTACCGACCTCGCATTCATAAGCAGTGAAAAAGCTCTTGAGCTTACTAATCAGGTCAATGCGATTTTTCTGGCCTTGCCTCACGGACAGGCTATTGAAATAGTTCCCCAGCTCTCGGAAAACATTGTCGTCATTGACCTTTCGGGAGATTTTCGACTCGATGATGAAAGCATATTTTTAAGATATTACAAACGCGAGCATCCAGGTAATATTCAAAAAAAATTCGTTTACGGGATCACAGAACTGAACCGCGAGGAAATTTCCAATGCAAGGCTTATATCAAATCCGGGCTGCTTTGCGACTGCCACCTTGCTGGCATTGGGCCCATTGTACAAAGAGGGACTCGTAGTGGGCTCGGCAATAATTGACGCAAAAACAGGATCTTCAGGCTCAGGAGCCAAAGCCGCTCAAAACACACATCATCCGCAAAGGTCGAATTCCTTTTACGCCTACAAACCTTTTGAACATCAACATTTGCCCGAAATAAAGCAAACCTTGGACAAACTCGGCGCGAAACCGGCAGACCTGATATTTACTACGCATAGTATGCCTGTCTCTCGGGGAATTTTCGCCTCCTGTTACGTTGAACTATCTGACAAGCTCAGTCAGAAAGATTTGCAAAATGTTTTTCAAAGTTTCTATGAAGACAGCTTTTTTGTTCGCCTGGTTGAAACCTCGCCCGATATCAACTGGGTTAAAAACACAAATTTTTGCGACATTGCCGTAAACACTGACGGCAAATTCGCTGCAGTATTTTCGGCTATTGACAATCTGGTCAAAGGTGCAGCCGGCCAGGCCGTTCAAAATTTGAACCTGATAATGGGCAGGCCCGAAACTGAAGGTTTGATTTTTACGGGAAGCAATCCCTGAAGTACTTGCATGCTTTTCTTTCTGCTTGCAGAAAAATGCAGGTGAGCCTTAGTGAATTTAACAAAATTTAAGTGTTAGTGTTTTCAAAAAAAAAATTGATGAATTTTCAGCAAATTAAAGAAAAAGAAGAGTTTTTTCAATTAGCGACTTACCAGAAAATGCCTATTGCACTCGAGCGCGGCAAAGGTGCTTGGGTATGGACCTCGGATAATGAGCGTTATTTAGATC
>DATLZX010000047.1:0-3768 GCA_035573795.1 Pyrinomonadaceae bacterium
TCGTTTGACCGAATTGCAATGGGAATTTTTCTATACCTGTTGGCGTTATAATGTTGATTTCTATCGGTCTGACCCGTGGTTTCAATTCAAGTTCAATCTCGGCATCCCGATTTATTATTACCTGATGGGCAGGCGGATGTTCGGCCGTGCGATGAAGTATCCGGCATTGAGGCTTGCACATTTTCCCGAAAAGTTTCTAAAAAGAAGGCTCTACTTAAACCTCAATGCGCCGCCGAAATATTCTGTCCCGGAAGAAGTAATGGTGCCGGAAAACCGCCTGAGGCCCAGCATTCCGGTACTGACTGGCTGATGATTCAATGAATTACTTGGCAATCAATTGAATCTGCAGGCAGTTTTTTTGTAGCAAATCCGGCCTTTTTTTCAATTTTTTTCACCTGCTTATATTTCGCGGTTAACCGAAAATATCCAATAGCATTTATAATCGAAGATAGGCAAATTTTGCTGTTATTGCTTTTTGAGTGCAGGCAAATTAAAACCATTCTCGTTAAGTAAAACCGATTCAACTTTTTATGAAGCCGGACTATCAATCAGGTTTTGGAAACCACTTTTCGACAGAGGCTGTTGCCGGTGCATTGCCTGTCGGAAAAAATTCCCCTCAAAAGCCGAATTATGGCCTTTACGCAGAGCAATTTTCGGGTACTTCGTTCACAACATCCCGCGCGCAGAATCGTCGGACATGGACTTATAGAATTCGTCCAAGCGTGCTTCATTCACCATTTGAGCCGGCCGATGAACTTGCCCCTAATTTACGCTCGACGCCATTTGATGAAGTACTGACCACGCCAAACCAGCTTCGTTGGGATCCTCTGGATTTCCCAAGCACGGATACGGATTTCGTCGAGGGCTTGACCACGATAGCGGGCAATGGCGACATCTTTGCGCAATCCGGTATCGCAATACACATTTTCTTTATTACAAAGCCGATGCAGGGCCGCTACTTCTACAATGCCGACGGCGAGCTACTGATAGTTGCTGAGCTGGGAGGCCTGAGGATTTTTACGGAGCTTGGCATTATTGAAATCACGCCGGGAGAAATTGCAGTTATCCCCCGCGGGCTCAAATTTCGTGTCGAACCGATTGCAGAAAAGTCGCGCGGCTACATTTGTGAAAACTATGGCGCACAACTTCGTCTTCCCGAGCTTGGCCCTATTGGATCCAATGGGCTTGCCAACCCGCGCGATTTTGAAACGCCGGTTGCCTGGTATGAAGACCTTGAAGGTGAAATGCAGATAATAGCCAAATTTGGTGGACATCTCTGGAAGTGCAAAATTGAGCATTCGCCGCTCGATGTCGTTGCATGGCACGGCAACAATGTCCCTTACAGATATGATTTAAGGCGTTTCAATACGATCGGTTCGATTTCCTTTGATCATCCTGATCCTTCGATATTCACCGTCCTTACCTCGCCGTCGTGCGAAGCCGGTGTTGCAAATGTTGATTTTGTAATTTTCCCTGATCGCTGGCTTGTGATGGAGGACACTTTCCGCCCGCCCTGGTATCACCGTAACGTAATGAGTGAGTATATGGGGCTGATTTACGGACGATACGATGCCAAAGAGGAAGGCTTTCTGCCGGGCGGCGGTTCGCTGCATAATCAGATGTCAGCTCACGGGCCGGATCTCGATGCTTTTGAAAAAGCATCTAACGCAGCCCTGGAGCCTCAAAAGCTCTCCGGCACTATGGCCTTTATGTTCGAATCAAGGTACATAATTCGCCCAACGCGCTTTGCCATGGAAACGCCTTCACTGCAAAAGGATTATTACAAGGTTTGGCAGGGACTCAAGAAAAATTTTTCTAAATAAAAAGCTTGCCCTTTTATAAAAAAACCTTCCTTTTCTTGCAAGACATCAAATGCGAGGTTTTTAATTTTTACCTCGCATTTTTTAATTTGTTTATTCGACAGGCACAGGCACGTTAAGCCCGCAAGGCTACCTCAGGCCATCTCGCTTTCGTCTATGTCAAAATTAGCAAAAACCTTTTGAACATCATCATGATCCTCCAGCGCCTCGTAAAGCTTAAGCATCTGCTTGGCTTCAGCTCCCTCCAGATGTATGTAGTTTTGCGGGATCATTGAAACCTCTGCCGCTTGCGGCTCGATTCCATTTTCTTTTACAGCTTTCAGCACATCTTCGAAAGCCTCTGGCGAGGTCAGGACTTCAAAAACGTTTCCTTCGTCTTTGACATCGTCGGCACCTGCCTCGATGGCAATTTCAAAAAGCCTGTCTTCGTTTATCGCGCTTTTATCAACTACGATGTAGCCCTTTTTCTCAAACATCCAGGCAACTGAGCCTGATTCGCCTAGGTTCCCTCCGTTTTTGGTAAAAAGATGCCTGATTTCGGCTACGGTTCTATTGCGGTTGTCTGTCATAGCCTCGATCATTACGGCAACACCGTTTGGGCCATAACCTTCATAGACAACCTCATCATATGACGCGCCCTCGATTTCTCCCGTCCCGCGTTTGATTGCCCGCTCGATGGTATCATTGGGCATATTCTGCGCCTTTGCATCGGAAATGGCTTTCCTCAGGCGCGGATTTGCGTCCGGATCGCCACTGCCGCCTGTTCTGGCTGCTACTGTTATTTCCTTGATCAATTTGGTGAAAATCTTGCCGCGCTTGGCATCAAGTGCGCCCTTTTTATGCTTTATAGTGTGCCATTTGCTATGTCCTGACATTCTCGGTTAAATTCCTCTTCTGCGTTTGATTTTACGCTCTTTCAAATCCGGTTTTACTCTGGCTGTACAGAGACTTGTTTATCGAAATAGTCAATATATCACGTAATTTCAGAACTCGGCAAAATACGAAAATAGCTGTTCTCATAAACATACTTGTCCGATAACTTACTGCTTTGAACAGAATTATTTGCTCAGAGGGAATTCACCACTTACTTACAAGGCATAATTTTTAACCTAAACTTAAGCCGGGCTTCAGGTTAAATTCAGGCTGAATGGCTAGGCTATCGGATAGTATGAAAAGAGAACTTTCTGCTTTGGCCGTAATTTCACTACTTGCCTTGGCCTTTTTGCTGACATTGCTGCAGACAATAGGGGACTGGAATTTCTCAAATACGCATATCATGGATTTTGCGGCGGCATTTGCAACCCTTAGCGGCTTGACTTTCTGCCTCTATTCAGCTTCGAAGCTTCTGGGCAGGATCCGGAAAGGCTTTAGTCATTTCGGCCGTCTAAAATCTTCTGAAGCTCATCGGGCGCACAGCCGGTTACACGAAGCATTTTGATCCTGCTGCTGTGGCCGTGCTCGATCGTTATGCGATTTTTCTGTATCGAAAGATAAGCGGCCATTAATTCAATCAATTCGGCATTCGCTTTGCCATCCACAGGCGGCCGGCTCAGCCTGGCCTCAATATAATCCCCATTCCTGCCTGCTATCTCGCCCTTTTTTGAATAAAGCTTCACCCGGACTTTAATTATTACACTCTCAGTGGATTCACCCTGAAAACTTTCTGGTTTACCCTTTGTTTTGCTCATTTACCATTCAGCCGGTTCATTTAACATCAAACCGGCCCTAGAATCAGATTATTGAAATTATTTCGCAAGCCTTGCCCTTAAAGCAGCGAAATCGCCTGCGCCGGCGTATCAGGTTATTGAAATCATCGCCCTGCATTTTCACTAAAGTTTAATGATTTTGTAACAAATCTGTAATTCGCTCGCCACTAAAATTCGATTTGATACCAAAAGAGGCAAAAAGCATAACTTTCAGTTCTGGGTAGTAGTGATGAAAACAAACT
>DATLZX010000048.1:0-3192 GCA_035573795.1 Pyrinomonadaceae bacterium
TTGAAATTGTTGAAATCTACGATCCAGAAAGAATCGGAGCTGCAAGAGCTTTTAACTAACGCAGACAGAAATATCGAAAGGCTTGCTTCGGACTGTAATTTGATTCGCGAGCAGTTGGAGATCTATGCGAATCTCGATGAGGAAAGCAAAAAATATAATCAATTGAAAAATGCCACTTTGGCAGATTATGAAAAATATTATTACGCAACCCGCCTTGCAGAAAAAATTCCTTCGCTCGAGTCCAAACACAAAGAAGCCGTAAGGCAAAAATCCGCCCTTGAAAGCGAACTGAAATCCACTGAATCAAAACTTTCTGAAATCAGTAAAAACTTTGATCTTATTCAATACAAACAAACACGTGAAAAGGCCGATCAGCTGCGACTGCGGCTAAGCGCGGTTACTGCAGCAAAGCTTGAAAAAGAAAACCGCCTTGATAAATTAAAAAGCGACTATGAGGAATACTTTTCTATCACCAAAATACTTGACCAGGCTTACAAAAACCGCGAACGCTACGAAAAAATAAAGGAAACAACAGAATATTTTCGCAGTGTATTGCGAGAGGCAGCGCCTGTCGTTGCGCAAAACTACGTTTACCGCGTTTCGGCCGAAGCAAATCAGATTTTTCGCGAAATCACGGCAAATGCCGGAACTATGCTGAAATGGCGTGAAGATTACGGTATCATTATCGAAGAAGATGGTTACGAAAGGCCGTTTCAAAGCCTCTCTGGCGGTGAACAGATGGCCGCCGCATTGAGTATCAGGCTGGCGCTTCTTAAACAACTGACCGATGTCAGAATAGCTTTTTTTGACGAGCCGACAACTAATATGGACGCCGAGCGCCGGGAAAATCTTGCAGCACAGCTTGGTAGAATACGTGATTTTGACCAGATTTTTGTCATATCTCATGATGATACGTTCGAGCCGTATCTTGATAATGAAATTCGGCTTGATTAGTCAGATTGAGATCAGCCGGCTCAGTGTCGAACTTTCATGGCTTTTAATTCGTGTTTTCGGCCTTTGGCTCAAGAGGGATAACATAATTTTACAGCCGCCATTAAGGCAGGTTTGAATCGAACAGCTTCGCCTGGGCAATCAATCAATTTAATAACTTTAGTCGTTTTTAATTTTTTTCTCGCTTTGATGAAACATGTAATCATAATTTGTGATGGCTCCAGCCTGGGTAATGGAAGTAAAGGCTCACGTGCTGCGGCGGTCGCTCTTGTCGGTTATAAAAATAGATGGAAAGCGTTTGCCGAATACATTGGCGAGGCTACAAACCAGCAGGCTGAAATCATCGCCGCTGCTATCGGCCTTGAGCAGCTTCGTGAACCATGCCGGGTTACGCTTTTTTCTGATTCGCGTTATGTAATTGAAACGATGGCAAGCGGCTGGAAAAGACGCGCTAATCATGATCTTTGGGACAGACTGGACCGCGCGGCATCCAATCACCAGGTCGAGTGGAAATGGATAAAAGGACATGCCGGCCATAAACTTCAGGAAATGGTAGACAGCGCCGCCAGAAAAATCGCATCCAGCGGAAATGCCGAGGAAAGTTTTTTGATTGAGCTTGCAGAGAAGGTTTCTAAATCAGAGGCTGTAATTTGACCTTGAAAATTTTTCCGATCAAAAATGTCCGCAATCAACCGGGTGCGCTAGATTTAACAGCGCCTTTGCTAAATCTTTTTGTTGTAATTTTAAAACTATTGCTGCTAGGTACTTTTTACCTTCTATCTGCTCAGGAAGGCCCCGGCTGGATCTGGCAAAACCCAAAGCCTCAGGGCAACAACCTCAGCTCAGTAGCATTTGCCAAAAATGGTTTATTCGGTATTTCTGTAGGCCAAAGCAATGAAATCCTAATTACACAGGATGGTGGATTTAACTGGGAAATAGTCCGTTTGATCAGCTCCGCACCGCTTTCCTCAGTTGCCGTCCTGGATGAAAATCAGGCAATCGTAATTGGGGCTCGCGGCTTTGTAGCATACACCGAAAATGGCGGCAAAACCTGGCGGCAGGCCGTAACGAATACACGTTACCAGTTGAATACCGTGATTTTCGATAGTGATGGCAAAACCGGATGGATAACCGGATCAAGCGGAACCTTGCTGACTACTCAAAACTCTGGCAGGCAGTGGCAGCAGGTTTTACTTGATATAAATGATAATTTGACTGCGGCCGCTGTTTTGCAGAATAAACATCTTGCAATCGCTTCTGATCAGGGTAATGTATTTATCCTTGATTCAAATTCAAAAGTCATCAAAAAAGCTTCTCCCTGCGGCACAAAAAAAATTCTTTCACTTTCCGCATCTGCCGGCAATGCGCTCGCAATTTCTGCAACAGGCGGCTGTATCATGAAAAGCGCCGATGGCGGCTTTACCTGGACCAATTCGATAATTTTCAGTAGAACCGAGTTCAATACAATAGCTTATACGGGCAGCAGCGGCTTTCGTGCAGCTGACCTTGATGGAAATATTTGGCTGAGCGGAGATCTGGGCTCGAGCTGGCTGCCGGTTTATGTCCCGCAGCAACCACGTTTCAATTCGCTATTTTTTATAAATGAATTTACCGGCTGGGCAGTAGGCGATTTCGGACGCATCTACAGGACAGATGACGGAGGCCTAAGCTGGCAAAAGCTGTTTGATGGCTACATTTATGATATCAACGACATAGTTTTGCTCGATGACCGCATTGGTGTTGCCGTCTGTTCCTCAGGTCGGATTCTGCTTACCAATGATGCAGGTGAAACCTGGCTTGTAAACCGTGCCGGTACAGAATCGTCTTTGAACTCAGTCGCCTATTTCGGAGAAAGCTGGTTATGGGCAGTCGGAGCAAATGGGACCGTTTTAAGAAGCAATAACGGTGGGGCGAGTTGGGGACGTGGATTTTCCGGAAGCGAAGCCGAACTTCGCAGCGTCTTCTTTGTAAATGCCAGGACAGGTTATGCCGTAGGGGAGGCAGGAACGATCCTACGCAGCGATTCTGCAGGCGCTTATTGGCGGCAAATTCCATCCCCGACAAGAATGTGGCTAGAGGAAATCAAGTTTATTACAAAGACGCGCGGCGTTGCTGTCGGTGATCGCGGAACGATTCTTTTGACCGAGGATGGCGAACATTTCAGGATCATCGAGACCAAGATACGCGAGAATCTCTACTCCGTAAGCTTTGCCGATGAAAAAAACGGATATGTGGTCGGCA
>DATLZX010000049.1:0-6059 GCA_035573795.1 Pyrinomonadaceae bacterium
CGCGATGGAATTGCCGTTGCCCAGGTAATCAACGGCGCATGCAGTTCATGTAATATGTCCCTGAGGCCGCAAATGCTGGTGGAGGTCAGACGTGGAGGCGACATTGTCTATTGCGAAAACTGCTCCAGAATACTGTATTTCCCCGAGGCTGAGGCGGCAATCAACCAGGCTTAAAACAGCGGTTGAAAACGTCCGGTTCCTGTGGCAAACCAGTAACATTCATAAGAATGGCTGCGGAAGGAGTTTTCAGCAAAAGGACTGACGCAGGCCTTTATAGGGCTTTTTCGATGCAAAGTTATTGTTGACGATGGCCTAAATGCGTTTT
The DNA here is from genome assembly GCA_035573795.1 of Pyrinomonadaceae bacterium. Lineage (GTDB taxonomy): Bacteria > Acidobacteriota > Blastocatellia > Pyrinomonadales > Pyrinomonadaceae > OLB17. The sequence goes on from DATLZX010000049.1 coordinate 326, forward strand.
AATTACAAACTATATCTTCACTGGGGCTAACTGCCAGATTTTGCCCAGTTATCAGTAATTCTTAGCTCGACATCTAACGGAACGCGCTCTAGGAAGGCTTTTCCTGCACTGAGCATGGAATTTCTCAGTATTTGTGCGGTTTCTTCGGCCTGGGAATCATCACATTCGATTATTATCTCGTCATGAACGATATTAACGAGTTTTCCGCTGTTTTGGCTCAATGAATCCTGAATTTTACGCAAAGCAATTTTAAGGATATCTGCCGCTGTACCCTGAATGATGCTGTTTACTCCGTAGCGGCGGGCAGCTCCTATAGACTCTCTGCTTTGTGGATCAAAATTCAAGCGTATCAACCTGCCTCCAAGTGTCCGTGCTGATCTTTCTTCAATAACACGATTTCCGGTTTCCCTCAAATAGGAGTCCATTTGGGGAAAACTTGAAAAATAACGGCGCATAACAGACTCAGCCTGTGAATTTGAGATGCCGGTCATTCTACCAAACCGCTCAGCTCCGATACCGTAAACTATTCCAAAATTAAGGCGTTTAGCAAAGGAGCGCTGTTGGGGAGTTATGCTTTCATTCGGGACTTTGAAAACCATTGAGGCAGTCGCAGAGTGAAAATCTATCCCTGATTCAAAGGCATTTATAAACCCTTCATCTGCAGAGAGTTCCGCTAAGATACGCAGCTCGATCTGAGAATAATCTGCTATGACAAACTTTTTACCCTCAGGAGCCCTAAAGCACTGTCGGTAAGCGTTTTCTGCGGGGATTTGCTGAAGATTCGGATTAGAGCAAGAAAAACGACCGCTCGGCGCTCCGATTTGTCTGAAGTCGGCATGTATTCTCCCGCTTGCCGGATGTATAAATTCCAGAAAATTTTCGCCAAACCCGCTAAGGCGTTTTTGTGCGTGCCTGAAGTCTATCAATTTTTCAATTATTGGATATTTTGCGGCCAGCGGAAGCAGAGCATCAGACGAAGTTGAACTGCCGATCGGTATACCGAGATTTGTAAGGGCCTCGATCAACTGCGGCTGAGAATCAAGGTTAATTTCTGAAAAACCAAAAAGCCCACGTTGGGCAACACCTGCCGATAGTTGTTCCTGAAGTTCGGCCGCAAGGAGATCGCGCCGATGCTTTATTCTTTCTATTTGTTGCAGCCAAAGCTCTTTATCGAGGTATATGCCGTTAAGCTCCATATCGGCAATCGGCATCAGGCATTCAAACTCGATCCTTGCAGTATCAGTAAGTCCTTCTGAAACAAGCACTTCTCTGATTTTTTCAGCTAGTTCAGGCATCACAAGTGCATCACGGGCGGCATAACTTAGCTGAGAGTCTGAAAGTTCAGCTGCAGCCCAATCACTCACTTGTTCGCTCTTGTCCAATTCGATATTCAAGAAAAACTGTGCGATGTCAGCAAGCGAATGCCGACGCTCACCTTCTCCGGCAGAAATTAGAAGGCTTGCAAGATAAGTATCAAAAATTGCATTTACCTCACAGCCAAGGTGATGCCTAATCCATTTGAGATCGAATTTTGCATTATGGGCGATTTTTAAGGTTTGCGGGCTTTCGAGAAAATCAATCAGCGGCTTCAGGCTGGCTCTGTCTTGTCTGTCAAAGCTGAAAAGATCAATCAGGTAAGCACTTCGCGAAGTAGCAAATTGGACAAGCCTCAATTGGCCATTGCGCGGATCAAGCTCGGTAGTTTCGGTATCAAAGCCAACCTCCTTTTGAGCTGAAAGTTCTTTGACTGCTCGCTCTAACGAATCTGGTGTTGTAATGTATTCAAACCTTACTTCGGCTCTGCGTTCGGCTATCATTGTTTATTTTGCATTATAGTCTTTTATCCGGCATTTAGGAAAACAGTAACTAAGTGAAAGGTTTAACGCAATAGTTACTGTAAACTTAAGATTTTTCTAAGCTCTTCGCCTATAAAATATTGAAGACAAAGGCTTTCCACGATTTTTATGAAAAGGATTAAAAACTACTAGATTTTGTGTTGACAAATAACTTTGGCTACAATATATTCTATAACCACTGACGGACTTAGCCCTTGTAAACGCGCAAAAGTCCCGCCTAAGTATAATTTATTTAACTTTCGGCCTTTAAAGGCTGCAACAATTCTAATTGTATGCGGCGTGAGGGGCATTTTCGCCTCTGAATCAGGCAATAGCGGGACGCTGGCAGTCAAGAAAAAGCAGAAAATACGGGGTAAGAAAGCATTGAATGAAAGCATGCGAATGGTGACAGGGTTCAGACTGAAAATGGTGACCACTGCTTCTTTTGGGGGCTGAGGTATCCGGAGAAACAGAAAGAGACTTTTTCTTGGTTTCTGATCAATTTCAGAAAAGGAATCTAGTTAAAAAGAATCCGGAATTAAACTAAATACATAATTTCAAGGAGGCTGAAATAAATGGAAACGGGAATTGCCACTCGACAAGCTGACCAACCCACGCAAACGACGATGCGAGTCCGCAAGCGAAATGGCACTTTTGAACCCGTTGATATAAATAAAATCGTTCGGGCGATCTCGCGATGTACACCAAACTTGCCGAATGTAGATGTAATGCGGATTGCCACGAAAACGATTAGCGGATTGTACGATGGGGCCACCACAAAAGAGCTGGATAAACTTTCGATACAAACCGCGGCCAGCCTAATTTTTGAAGAGCCGGAATATTCCAGGCTTGCTGCCAGACTGCTGAACCAGTATATCGAAAAGGAGGTTCGCAATCAGGAAATCCACAGTTTTTCTCAATCAATTGCTTTTGGCTTCAAGGTCGGCTTGATCAATGAAAGAGTGGCCACCTTCGTCTCAGAATACAGCCGCAAGCTCAACGACGCGATTGACCAGACCCGCAACGATCTTTTCGAATTTTTCGGAATCCGCACAGTTTACGATCGTTACCTACTGAAAAATCCTGAGACAAGGGATGTAATCGAGACCCCGCAGTACTTCTGGATGCGCGTTGCTTGCGGCCTTTCTGAGACGCCGGGAGAAGCGATCGAGCTTTATTACCTTTTTTCTTCGCTTGAATATGTGCCATCAACACCGACGTTGTTCAATTCAGGCACCAAGCATGAGCAGTTGTCCTCATGCTTTTTGCTGGATTCTCCTGAAGACAGTCTCGAGAGCATTTATAAGAAGTATTCTGACGTTGCGCTCTTATCGAAGTTTTCCGGAGGAATCGGAATCGCTTATACGCGGGTACGCTCGCGAGGTTCACTGATACGCGGAACCAATGGACACTCGAACGGGATTATTCCCTGGCTCAAGACTTTGGATTCATCTGTTGCTGCAGTGAATCAAGGCGGCAAGCGAAAAGGCGCGGCATGCGTCTATCTGGAAACTTGGCATGCCGATATAGAAGACTTTCTCGAGCTACGGGACAACACCGGCGACGAGGCGCGGCGGACTCACAACCTGAACATCGCAAATTGGGTTCCAGACCTTTTCATGCAGCGCGTGGCTGAAGATGGAGTATGGTCACTGTTTGATCCGAAAGTCGTACCTCATTTTACCGATATCTACGGCGAAGAATTCGAAAAAGCCTACCTAGAAGCTGAAGAAAAAGGACTCTACTCAAAGCAGGTTAAGGCCAGAGATCTCTATGCCAGAATGATGCGGACGCTTGCACAGACTGGTAACGGCTGGATGACTTTCAAGGATGCATGCAATAAAAAATCTAATCAGACGGCGCAGCCAGAAAATGTGGTTCACTTATCGAATCTCTGCACAGAGATAGTGGAAGTTACATCAAAGGACGAAACTGCAGTCTGTAATCTCGGCTCGATTAATATCAGCAGGTATGTAAAGAATGGAAAAATAAATTTCGAAAAACTCCATCAGAACGTCAGGACTGCGGTAAGGCAGCTTGATCGTGTTATAGACCTTAACTTTTATGCAATACCCAGCACAGCGCAATCAAATCGCAGATGGAGAAATATCGGGCTGGGTTTGATGGGCCTGCAGGATGTTTTTTTCCATTTAAGATTGCCCTTTGATTCGCCGGAAGCCAGGCGGCTATCTGTCCAAATACAGGAAGAGATATACTTTGCTGCCCTGAATGCCTCCTGCGACCTGGCAAGGGAAAAAGGAGCTCATCCGGCGTTTCCTGAAACACGGGCTGCGCAGGGCATACTTCAATTCGATCTGTGGGGGATTATTCCAGAAGACACAGAGCGTTGGGACAAGCTCAAAGAAAAAATCAAACAGTATGGTTTGAGAAATTCATTGATGATTGCAATCGCTCCAACGGCCACGATTGCAGCGATCGCAGGCTGTTATGAATGTATCGAGCCACAGATTTCGAATCTTTTCAAGAGGGAAACATTATCCGGAGATTTTATCCAGGTAAATAAATATCTGGTCAAGGAACTGAAAGATGCTGGTTTATGGAATGATGAGATCAGGATGAAACTCAAATTGGCAGAAGGCTCAATACAAGATATTCCTGACTTCAGCGCCGAGCTTAAAGAAATCTATCGGACAGCATGGGAAATTCCGATGCGTTCTTTGATAGATATGGCGGCCGACCGCGGAGCTTTCATTGACCAGAGCCAGTCACTCAACCTATTTATGGAAAGCCCGACAATCGGCAAACTTTCGTCAATGTATATGTATGCCTGGCAGAAAGGGCTCAAAACTACTTACTACCTGCGTTCGAGGCCAGCCACGCGAATAGCTCAGGTAGCTGCCGGCGAAGCAGCTGCCGCATCCGTGCCGAAAAAGGATTATACGGAGGAACAGGCCATTGCCTGCTCACTGGAAAATCCCGAAGCCTGCGAAGCGTGTCAGTAATGAATTTCCACGAAATTTCAAACTGGTAATTTCGCAAAGCGATTTTTAGACAAATCAGCTGTCAGTAATTGGAGTAAAATATATGCTTTTAGATCCCGGTTTCAACCTCACACTTCGGCCGATGAAGTATCCGGACTTTTACGAGATGTACCGGAACGCAATAAAGAATACGTGGACCGTTGAGGAAGTTGATTTTTCAATGGACGTCAACGATCTGCGGTCGAAGATGACGCCGGCCGAACGACATCTGATCAATCGGCTGGTCGCATTTTTTGCAACGGGCGATTCAATCGTTGCAAACAACCTTGTGCTGAATCTTTACAAGCATATCAATTCGCCGGAAGCCAGGATGTACCTTTCGCGCCAGCTTTTTGAAGAGGCGCTGCATGTGCAGTTTTATCTGACGCTGCTTGATACATACATTCCGGATCAAAACGAACGCGCGGCTGCTTTTGCTGCGGTAGAAAATATACCTTCGATAAAGAAAAAGGCGGATTTTTGCCTGAAATGGATTGATTCAATTAACGAATTGGAGCGGCTTGAAACTGTCGAGGACAGGCGGCGCTTTCTGCTGAACCTGATCTGTTTTGCATCCTGCATTGAAGGGCTGTTTTTCTTTGCTGCATTTGCTTATGTTTATTTCTTAAGGTCAAAAGGATTGCTGCACGGGCTTGCCTCGGGGACGAATTGGGTTTTCAGGGATGAGTCGTGCCATATGAACTTCGCTTTCGAGGTTGTAAAAACCGTTCGAAAAGAAGAGCCGGAGCTTTTCAATGCAGAGCTCGAGCGAAACATAGTCGCTATGCTCAAAGAGGCGGTCGAATGCGAAATGCAGTTTGCCGAAGACCTCTTGAGCGGCGGCGTAGCCGGACTTTCGGTCGCGGATATGCGCCAATATCTGGAGTTTATTGCAGACCAACGGCTAGTTATGCTCGG
>DATLZX010000050.1:0-4959 GCA_035573795.1 Pyrinomonadaceae bacterium
TGCTTTTCTCCATTCCATAAATCCACCAATCAGCGTACGCGTGTTTAGCATGCCGCCCCGCTGCAATTTGGAAACCATTCTTGCTGAAAGATGCTCATTGCGGCAGGAGCAATAAAAAATTATAAATTCCTTTGCAGAGAACTTTTTTGCCAGTTCGGCAATCTGCCCGTCATCTAGCCCGCCAGCAGAGACTGCCCCCGGAATATGGGCTGATTCGAATTGATCTTTTGGGTTCAAATCAATGAATACAACAGACTCGTTGTTTAAATAATTTCCAGCTTCAGTAATAGATAGTCCCGGAGCATCAATAGCCTCGTCGTAGTCTATCTGTACGAGGCTTTTGTTTCCAGCAGGTTCTGATTTTGGGCGCACAATAAGGCTGCAGCCCGAAATTGAGCACATACAAAGCAAATATAGGAATAAAAAAGCGGTTTTATTTTTTAGCAGCTTCTTTTTTCTTGGCGGCTTTTGCTTCATCGAAAGCGGCCAGAACCTCGTCAGCATGCTGCTCAACATTAACTTTGTCAAAGATTTTCACTATCTTGCCATCTTCGTCTATTAGGAATGTTTTACGGCTTGTGCCCATATACTTTTTACCGTAAAGGGTTTTTTCGCCCCAAACGCCGTATTTTTGAACGATTTTCTTGTCAGTATCTGCAATCAAGTCAAAAGGCAGATTGTATTTCTCGATAAATTTCTGATGAGATGATTCATCGTCAACGGAAACTCCAAGAACCTTGATCCCTTTTCTTTTGAACTTTGCAAAGCCGTCACGGAATGAGCAGGCTTCCTTGGTGCAGCCCGGAGTATCATCCTTTGGGTAGAAGTAAAGAACGACCTTCTGGCCTTTTAGCTCTGACAATTTGATCTTGTTGCCATTTTGATCCTTACCGGTAAAATCCGGCGCTTTTGTTCCTTCCTTGATCATATATTAACTCCTGAACGAAATATTTAACTTACAAAAATATTGCCTTAACAAAAGCGATTTTGCGATAGTTGGAATTTTACTGCAACCTGGATTAAGTGAAAATTTAAAAAACTCTGGATAATACTTAAATTTAATAAAAAAGCAGCAATAAAAAATTCTTATTTTGGAAGGTTTCAAAAAAATAAAGCCTAAAATCTTCTGACAGTCTTTCCGAACTGAGGCTTTTTTTATCGCAGTGAATTTATCGCAGTGAAAAGGATATTCAGAAAGATTTTTGGGAGTCAATGGCTGCGTAATGTCATGACTCTAAAAGCCCGATGATTTTTCCTGGACAACCCACAAACCTGAGCTGAAGCCGCTAATGAAATTTGAAATTGAATTAAAAGTTGTAAAATTAGCAAAAAGCTCTTTTTTTGGAGGCCGTTGCTTGAAGCTGATCTCTCAAACAAAAGCCTTGCAGAAACTCGAAACCCTCAGAGCGGAATTTCGCGGCTATATCAGAGCCAATTTCGAGCATAAAGCAGCCGACTGCATTAGCTGCAATGACTTTGGAAAATGCTGCAAGGATAAGAATTTTGTAAATGTAAGGCTGACCAAGCTGGAGGCCAAAGCTATTGCCGGCGAGATTACAAAACTGAATCCTTTACAGAGAGATAAGGTGATTTCCAGGATCAAACTTGCGGCCTCGAAATTCAGGTTGTTTTCCGACGAGGATGATTTTTTTCAATCTTTTAGCTGTCCGCTATTTGAGGAAAATATCGGATGCCTGGTTCACAATGGGCCAAAGCCGTTTGCCTGCATTCATCATGGCTGTTATGAAAAAGCGGAGGATTTACCGCCTGAGAAAATTTTGGACGACTCGGAAAAAATCATAGCCCGGATTGAAAGATTTACATATGGTAAAAGCTCTGCAAGTCTGCCCTTGCCAGTTGCCTTAGTCAAGTGGGGCGAGCTGTTTTCAGTCGGCCGCCGACCAGAGTAAGTGGCAAAAGCAAAGCCAAAAATAGCAGATGATACCAGATAGGGAAATGATTCCATAGAAGGGCCTGGACAAAAACTCCGAAAATCAAAAGCCCTAAGCCAAGTATCAATGCTGAACGGCGATTTTCTCCCGCAATAACTGCTGCAACAAAGCCGCAAATTATTGAAATAACTGCTGAGCGAAAAAGCTGGAATATCAGAATACCTATCGAAGGAGTGAAAGTGAGGTTTTCATTAATTGCCCTTTCAAATTCCAATTGCTCGGCGCCGTACCAAACCGGTATCAGAATCCGAAATAAATTGTCTGTAAATACCCAAAGCACAGACCACAAAATGAAACCGGCAATAGCACCTACTACCACTTTTGTCATAAAAATTTATTTAAGAGAGGCTAAGTTGGTAAAGCGTGGCAGAGATTATATAACAGAATTACTATAAAAACACCAAAAACACCCGAATAACACCCGTAAAAGTTTTACCCACTCCGATAAAACTTCGCATAGGCTGTAGTCGGCCTGCAACATGATGATTTCGAAAAATAAATCTGACTAATAGTAAGACATTATGATTTAGTGATCCGGCCGGCAAGCGCAGTTAAGGATCATGAAATTGCGCTAAGCAAATAAAAAATGATTTAGCTTCTTTCTTTAACGAATCTCGAGCCAGATCGGCATAAGCGCCATCACATCGCCACGCTCCATAGAGTTCATAAGGCTGCTGAAAGCAAAAGCTTTCTGAGCGCTTGGCGGAAGCGATTTCAAAAGTGATTCTTTAATTTGCTCTGATTTGATTTCTGAAGAATCCTCACCACCGAAAAGCGATTCGAAAAAAGGCCTCGGCGCAGGGAATACAACACGCTTTACATCTTTATCCGGAGGAAGGTTTGCCAATTCTTTTGCTATCTGTATTGCTCGCTCGAGGCCGCCAAATTCATCTATCAGCCCGTTTGATTTTGCCTGGCTTCCGGTCCAAACCCTCCCCTGGCCGATTGCGTCTACCTGTTCGGTACTCATCTTTCTTCCGCGAGCAACTTTAGGCAAAAAATTGTCATAGTAGATATGTCCTACCTGTTCTTCCATTTTTTTGCGTTCTTCTGGAGTCCATTTCTCGGTCTCGCGAAAGATTCCGGCATTTTTGCCTCTCAATATGTATTCATTTGTAATGCCCAGCCAGTCATAAAGGCCGCGAACGATCGGTTTGCCGGCAAAAACTCCAATCGAGCCCGTTATAGTAGTTGGTTGGGCAACGATTTTACTTGCATTGCATGAAATATAGTAGCCGCCGGACGCAGCTACATCTCCCATTGAAACCACAACAGGCTTTTTCGCTTTCGCGTTTTCAAGAGCGTTCCACATCAAGTCAGAGGCAAGTGCCGACCCTCCCGGAGAATCAACCCTGAGAACGATTGCTTTTATTGAATCATCCTCGGCAGCATCATTAACCGCCTTTACGACTGTATCCGAACCTGTCGAGGGGTCGCCCCAGGTGCCGTCATTGGACTTTCCGCTATTTATCGTCCCGGAGGCGAAAATCACAGCAATGCGTTCACCTTTATTCAGCCCGATAGAATCACTGGAAATGTCGCGATACTTTGAGCTGCGAATCACCTTTAATTTTTGATCTTGAGCATAGCCCAACGCTTTGCGAAATTCTTCATCCACATCCTCGCGGTAAAGTGCCCCGTCAATCAAACCCAGCTCTTTTGCCTGAGTTGCAGTGTAGGGAGCGTTGTCAATAATGGCTTTTACATCCTCAGGGGCTTTCGACCTTGCCTGGCTGATAGCAGCAGTATATTTATCGAAGTACTCATCGAGGATCGCATTGATTACTTCGCGCTGGCCTTCACCCATTTCCTTGCGCGTATATTGATCAGGTGCGTTTTTATATTTCGGGCCGATTTGTATCACTTCTGCCTCTACGCCTAATTTATCCAAAGTCCCTTTGAAAAACATTGCTTCTGCAGCCAACCCATTGATCCATAGATCACCCGAAGGCGGTAGGAAAATCTTGTCCGCAGCTGTGGCGATGTAATATTCCTTGTTGGTGCCAAATTCCATATAGGCATAAACCGGCTTTCCCGAGCTTCTTACATCCTGTATCGCATCTCTTAATTCTGACGCTCTTCCCCAGCCAATGTCGGGGAAATTAATTTCGAGCAGCACGCCCGAGATCCGTTGGTCAGCCTTGGCTTTGCGCAACTGCGTCAGCAGTGATGTAAAAGATTCTTTCTGGGCAATGCCAAGCGCTTTTGCAAATTCATCTTCAGGTACGTAATCGGGCAGCTCTCCGCTAACGGTTAAAACCAGAACACTGTTTTCAGGCACTGATTGTTTTTTTACAACTTCCAGGTAGACCAAAAAGCCGATTACACCAACTATAAAAAGACAGAAGAAAATTACTGCTGTAGCAAGAAATATTTTCGCACCCTTAGACATTGCCATATTTTTTCAATTAATCACTCAGGATAGATTCATTTTCGAAATATTGCCGAAACAGGTTTATCAGAAAGCAGAGAGATCTTCCGCTAAAGTCTGACCATAACCCTTATTTCAGTGATAATAATCCAATTCATTCATTTTTAATAGCTTGGGAATATATTATCTGTTAACACTTAATACGCCTGTTCAGAAGAATTGTTCACTCAAGTATTGATATAAAAAGTTTACGGCCCCTAATTATTGCCCCTATTATTAAGGGTAATCTTTGCCATAATTGAAGTTAAATCAAGCAGTTTTCAATCTGAAATTTGCCCGGGCAGAGGATAAGATCAAGCGGTTAGTCATTGGCGCTTCCCCGCCTTGACTGCGGCCGGCTCGATGTCGGGTTTAATCTCGCAGACCAGCAGTTCGACTATTCCGAAAAGGTATTTTTCACGGCGGATGATTTTTAACCCTGCTTCTTCTACTGTTTCTGCAGTTTTTCTGTTGAAATGGTCTTCGATCAGGGCAACGGTTACTTTACTAAGTAAATCAAAAAAGCTGCCAAGTAATCCTGTTGGCCTGACGTGTTCGATCAAAACCAGCTTGCCGCCCCTGCAAACGCGCTTTATT
>DATLZX010000051.1:0-2757 GCA_035573795.1 Pyrinomonadaceae bacterium
CGAAATTTCTGTTTACAACCGGGCAGACCTCTTGAAGACAAAAGACGATCTTTTAATCACCAAGCAAAAACAGTCGAAAAATTATAGGGTTGCACTTTCGACAGAGGATGTTGACTCGGAATACAAGGTAGTTTAGGCGAGTTTTATCCTTTCAAGATGTTTTAGTAGCTTTATACAAGTTTTTGCAAGTTTTGTTGTTTTCGGATCATTCATAAAAAAACTAAATTCATAAAGACCTTTTGATGATTCATTTTCGATAATCGAAATTCTAATTATTCGGTTGAAATCAAGTTCTTCAATTGCTACGGAAAAGCCATTAAAGCGTTCCGGGCAACCCCCGGCCATTTTCAAGTAAAATTTTCAAGCAGAGACTTGAAATTCAACAAAAAAGCAACGCTACAAAAATGCCAGAAAACATTGGCGAAGAATCCGAAATTCTGCCACCCTCGCAGAAAGGGCGCCGATACGAGATCCAGGCAATGGCAATCAGGGAATTTGCCGGCCTTTTATTCGATGAGCAGCCGCTGGACCCTTTTGCACTTGCCAGATATGCGCATCTACTGGTTCTTGATATAGAAGATGTGAAAGGGCTTAGCGAAGGGGCGAAATCGCATTTACTTGGTGCCGGCCGAAATGATTGGAGCGGAGGAGCGGCCTCAAAGCCACTGCCGGATGGGAGAAAATTGATAATACTCAATCCGACCCACTCTAAAAAAAGACAGCATGCCACACTTATGGAAGAAATCTGCCATGTTTTTTTGGGACATAAGCCGACTCAATTGATGGTCAAAACTTCTGAGGGTGGAATACGTACAAGAGAATATCAGGCTGAAATAGAGGAAGAAGCCTATGCAACGGGCGCAGCGGCTCTAGTTCCCTACTCGGCCCTGAAAAGAATGGTCGCAAATGGACTGAAACCAGACGAAATCGCAAGGCATTTCAGGGTCAGCCGTCAACTCGTTGAATACAGGATGAAAGTTTCGCGTTTATGGAGAAATAATCAGGAATGAATCAGGAAATCATAAACGCGAAAACCAACCCCGAGCCGGCGGAACAGCGAAGCCTCACTACGGAGGACAAGCTGCGCCTTCTTCTCGAAATCACAAATAAAATAAGCCGTTCGCTCAATCTGGATGAGGTTTTGAACCTCGTTATGGATACTTTGGGCTCTTTATTGGAATACGATGCGGCGGGAATTTATCTGATAGACCTGAATGCCGGGCCGAACGATACGCATATTTTCAAATCCAGGGCCAATCGCGGATACGATATAAGTTTCGAGCTTCTGGAGCCGCACCTGAGGCTTGGAGAGGGCTTTCTGGGAACTGTTGCACAATCGGGCAAACCGCTGATCTGTCCTGATGTTTCAAAGGACTCGAGATATTTTCCGGGCAGGCAGAAGACCAAATCCGAAATGGTAGCTCCGATCATTTCAAACGAGAGGGTGATTGGGGTTTTCGACCTGGAAAGCGACCGGCTCAATGCCTATGATGAAGGCGACCTGGAGCTTTTGCAGATGCTGGCATCGCAGGTTGCTATAATCATTGAAAAAGTTCGGCTGCATGAGGAGCTTATAGAGAAAAAGCGGATCGAGGCACAGCTTGAGGTTGCCCGCCAAGTACAGCTGGAACTGCTTCCCGATAGGGATCCAAAGCTGAAGGCTTTTGATATCAGCGCATATCTTTTCCCAACGGAAGAAGTCTCGGGAGATTATTACGACTGGGTAAAGATATTTGATGACCAGATCGGATTAATTGTGGCAGACGCAGTTGGCAAAGGCATGCCGGCAGCGCTTTTGATGTCATTTTTGAGGGCATCCTTGCGTTCGGCAGTGCAGATTGGCTACGCACCGCATATTGCAATGTCAAAAGTCAATAACCTGCTTTGGGATTCGGTCGAAGAGCACCAGTTTATTACCGGCATCTACGGCATACTGGACGAAACGAACAAAACGTTCGTTTATTCGAACGCGGGGCACAATCCGCCTTTGCTGATCAAGGAAAATGGCGAGCACCGCTTTGTAGAATACGGCGATACGCCGCTCGGAATGTTTTATGATGCAAGGTTTCACCAGCATTTTATCCGCTTTGACCAAAAGCAGATTCTGGTGATTTACACGGACGGCATCATAGAAGCTTTCAGGGAAGACGGGACGGAATTTGGCCGCGAGCGATTGGTCGAAAGCGTAAAATCAGGCTTTCATCTCTCGGCCAAAGAGATAATAGATCATATCAGGAAAGATATTGCGGATTTTACTGATAAAAAATTCCTGGATGATGACGGCACGCTTTTTATAGTGAAATCTCTCTGAAGTTTAACAACCCTTCTGTTAAAGCCATTTTTCGTCAAGGTTTAGGCAGTTTCACTCAGGCATAAATCCGGCTTTGACCTGTCCTTTTCAGAAATAAAAATCAATCGGCTTTAGCGAGGGCTTTTTTGCTTTGGAGGTTTATCAGAAATTTGGAAAATTAGTACCAAGTTTTGCAATTCTTCCTTGAAAAAGACAGTTATACGGGAATATTCCCTAAAAAAAGTCCTAAAGGAAAATTCATAGTATGCCTGTATTGCCCGGATTTTGCCCGTAAAAACTGGCTTTGGATATCATGATTGACAAATACAGCAAATTTCAATGAGTTGTTATGGTCAGGTGCAGGGCATCGCCGCCGGGAACGACAGGCGTTCTGTAATCGCCAAAATCTAGCTTACCGTGCGGATATTTGAAGGCGTAAATGTCAAAGCCGTAAGAATCCAAAAAAT
>DATLZX010000052.1:0-3537 GCA_035573795.1 Pyrinomonadaceae bacterium
ATCGGCAAAGGCCTTTCCCTGAGCCGCGTATTCAGCTCCGCGAATTGTTGCAGAAATATTCGATCCCAGATTTTTTACCAAAATATTGTCCAGGATCAGCTTTTGCGATCCAAGCTCGGCTTCTATTCTGAAATCCTCGCCTTGTCCCTTTAATTTTCCTTTGAATGTGCCGTCTCCTCCTACGGCAGCTTCGAGCCCGAGGAAATAGCCGGTTTTGGCAAGATCCAGCGAACCATCCAGATTCAGGTCATATTCAAATGATTGCCAATTACTAATTTTTCCGCTCAGCACCGCACTTCCCAAAGGCGAATCGACCCTCAAATCCTGAATATCGGCACCTCGGGAATCGGCAACTGCCCGAATTGTAAAGTCAATATTTTCAGTGCGACGGGTTTCATAAACGGCAGTGGCTGACAGGCCGGCAATGTTGATTTGGTATCGTGGTTCTTCAAACAGGGAATCATCTACAGCAGGAGCAATATCTGCCGAGACGTTTTCTGCGTCGAATGAGATCGCCCTCTGGCCGTCTCCGAAATGTATAGCTGAGTTAATTACCTTGACCGCGGCAGACTCATACTTGAGATTGATACGAGATGGACCGGATGTTTGAACGATGTCAGCAAAATTCGATCGGCCATTTTCATCGAATATTATCCAGAATTGCGCTCCATTCAGTTCGGTTGACTCAACTCGGATTTCTCGTGTCAGCCGCCAGGCGAAAAGGTCTGTAATCGTAAACTCGATTCTTCCCTTTTTTATCGAAGCAAGAGGCTGCCGGGTTTTTGAATTGTAGAATTCTGCATTTTCGAGCTCGAGCGCCAGCGGAGTTGCCTGCAGTGCAAATTTCTCCGCACGAAATGTAACGCCCATCGAAGCCAGAGTCTCGACAAACTGATTCTTGATATAGGAATCAGCAAAGCCGGATTTGAAGGCGAAAAATACGATTGCAGCCAAAAGCAATAATACGCCGGCTAAACCGAGCAGAATTATCCCGGCAAGACGCAGTCTGCCTCTTCTGCGTTTTTTCGGCTCGCTGCCATTTTCTGCAATCTCGCGCTCGGACGACATAAACAAAAAAATTCAAATTATAAATTGCCCGAAAGCAATTAAAGTCCGACAACTTCGGAAATTTCAAGGCCAAAAGCCTCGAGCGCATTTATTTTCGGGGGATGGTTTGTCAGCAAACGGATTTTATTAATGCCCAAGTCCTTTAAAATCTGGGCTCCGATACCATAGTCGTGGCGTTTTCCATAACCTGTTTCGGCCTTTGCTTTTTCAAATGTGAGGCCTTTTTCCTGCATCAGAGCATAAGTTTTCAATTGGGCAACCAGGTCTAGGTTGTTTTCCCTTTGCCTGAGATAAAGAATAACACCTTTGCCTTTTGAGGAGATTATTTTAAGTGATTTTTTTATACTGTGCGATGCTTCGCCCAGTGTGCAGCCAAACATTGCGGGCGTTACGTTTTCAGTCTGGACTCGAACCAGTACCGGCTCGTTCTCCGAGCCTATATCGCCCATAGTCAGGGCCAGATGCGTTTCGCCATTTATGATGTTTTCATATACCTTGAGTTCGAAGATGCCGTAATCGGTTGGGAAGGTTGTCTCGAGAATCCGCCGCACAAGCTTTTCCTTTGATATGCGATACCTGACCAGATCGGCCACCGATATGATTTTAAGCTGATGCTTGCACGCGAAAGCCTCGAGTTCGGGCAGGCGGGCCATCGTGCCGTCCTCATTCATTATCTCGCAGATTACAGCCGCTGGCTGCAATCCGGCAATCCTTGCAATATCAACGCTGGCCTCTGTCTGCCCGACGCGGACAAGTACGCCGCCCCGCTTTGCCCTGAGCGGGAATACGTGGCCGGGACGTGCCAGATCTTGCGGACGTGTTTTTGGGTTTACTGCCGTTAGAATCGTACGTGCGCGGTCAGCGGCTGAGATGCCTGTTGTTACGCCCTCGCGAGCCTCGATCGAAATGGTGAATGCCGTTCCCATGCTGGAGGTATTTTCTGCGGTTTGAGGATGCAGGTTGAGCTCATCGCATCTTTCTTCAGTCAGGGGAAGGCAGATCAGCCCGCGGCCATGAACCGCCATAAAATTGATTATTTCAGGGGTAACTTTTTCGGCTGCGCAGACCAAGTCGCCTTCATTTTCGCGGTCCTCATCATCAACGATGATTATCATTTTCCCGCTGCGGATATCCTCTGCGGCTTCTTCAATTGTGGCAAATGGCATCAAGTCTATGAAATCAAAAAATTTAAGCGCTTGTATCAATTCTAACCAATGCTGCTATGGTAAACAATACTTTATGGCTTACTTCGGCTAACATATCTGCAAAGGCCTAAGATCAGTATTGCTTATCCTAAGCCTTTCAGTGATGGTTTTATCATTAGTCCGCAAGGTTTTTTAGTTTTAGTTTTTTAATTTATAGCTTTTAATCAAGCGTAAAAATGTCATCTGGTGGAATATCTGATACGCAGCGAGATATTAAACTTCCCAAAGCCTCGCTAGCGGCTTTATATACTATTTTTCTCTTATCGGGGACTGCGACGGTACTAATCGGACAGATTTTACCGGTGTTGTCCTCGCTTCATCTGTTAGATGATTTCAGGGCGGCTCTATTTTTCCCTTTTCAATTTACCGGATCTGTCACGGGTACCGTTCTTGCAGGATTTTTCTCGAAAAGAGGTAAATTGATCCAGACAATAAAGCTTGGAAGCATTCTGATGGCTGGCGGCATTTTATTACTTTCAGGTTCACATTATCTTTTAGTGGCGATCGGATTTGCAGCCAATGGAGTCGGTATCGGGCTGACTCTGGCCTCGATAAACCTTCTGATCTTCAATCTCAGCCAAGAAAACGCATCTTCATCATTGAGCTTTTTGAATTTCTTTTGGGGAGCCGGAGCGATTTTGGCAAAACCATTTGTTGACCTGACTGCAGTCGGAAATCAGCTTTGGCTGCCCTGTTATCTTTTGAGCTTTGGGATTTTTGCAAGCGTTGCAGTCTGGCATCTTACAACGCCCGGGATCAGGCCGGGCATCAGCAATCGCCTGATTCCTTCAAAAAGAGCTTCGTTTCGCAATCCGCTGGTTTTGTTCATAATACTTTTCAATTTTTTTCACGTCGGCTTCGAAAGCGGGATAGGAGGCTGGCTTACTACCTATTCCGAAAGGCTTGAGGCAAAATCCGGCTTCCAATTATTTACCCCGATTTTCTGCTATTTTCTGCTGTTCGTTGGCGGCAGGGCATTTGCGGCCTATTTGCTGCGAATTGTGGAAGAAAACATTCTGGTATTTATTGGGATTGCTTTGATTCTTTTAGGTGTGGCTTTGATTCTGGCGGCTGGCTCAGTCTATACAGTTACTCTAGGAGCCGCCATTGCAGGCTTCGGGACATCTTGGATCTTCCCAATCAACCTCGCAAGATACGGTAAGGCGCTTGGAGATGATGTGAACAATGCAATAATGCCTTTTTTTCTGGCAGGAACGGCCGGCGCTGCCTCTACGACCTTTCTGATAGGGAGCGTATCCGATCT
>DATLZX010000053.1:0-9391 GCA_035573795.1 Pyrinomonadaceae bacterium
GGACTAAGTCTCGGCGAGCGAGAGGAATTGATTTCATTATTTAAAGATTTTTGCCGCAAAAGAAATGGAAGCGTTGTTTTTACCACTTCTGATTTTCAGGATTGCTTTGCTGCTGCAGACGTCGTTTTTGTTTTTGACAAAGGTTACCTCTGGCAAAGCGGGTCGCCAAAAGAAATATATGAAGCTCCGGAAAGTCCGCATATCGCGGCACTTACAGGCGCTGTCAATCTTATAAAAGCAAGACGCCTTACCTCTTCAAAATCTGAAAACCCGGAATTTCAGACAATTGACGGCAATCATAGGATATTTACCGGAAAACACAATCTGTCTAAATTAGGTGCGATAAACCGCGATATCACGCTTGCAATTCGGCCGGAACAGATAACCTTGAACTCCGGTTCTTCTTTCCCCGAAGACAATCTACTCAGGGCAGTTTTGACCGCGATTACTTTCCGCGGCTCTTATACTGAGGTGCAATTAGACTGCAACGGATTGCTGCTGAAAGCCTTTGTGCCGAGGCTGGTTGGATTAAACACCGGCGATGAATGCGTGATAGGCCTTCCGCGAGAGAGAATCCTGATTTTGGGAAATTAGAAAGCCCTATCGCTTTTAGATGCCCGCTCGCTTGAGGATTCGTCAAAAGCAAAAGTTAAGGCAAATCAGTAATTTAAGCCGTAGTCTGCCTTTGGCACTTTTCATTGCTTTGGCACTTTTCATTGAAACTTAGGCTGAAATCGTTGGTTTAAGCTCGGGCTGCCATTTTTCATTGCGCCCTGAATCCGGCTTTAGCAAGCAAAGCAAAGCCTAAAGTTTAAATATTCGGTATTAAAATCAGTTGTGTACGGCGGTTTCTGGCTTTGCCCGCTGCCGTATTATTCGAGGCTACAGGAAAACTGGAACCTAAACCCTTTGCGGCAAGCCGATTGCCCTGAACTCCGAATGAAAAAAGCCTTTCAGCAAGTGCCTCAGCACGTTGTTGCGTAAACTGCTCGAGCTCGGTAGGATCACCTGCAGAGTCAGTATGCGCTTCGATCTGTATCTTGTAATCAGGATTTTTTGCAAGCAGTGAAGCCAGGGCGCTCAGCCTCCTTGCTGCTGCTGGAGAAAATGCGGTTGAGCGGACACCGCTCCAGAAATTCTCAGCCAGAGTCAGTACGATGCCGCGCTCATTTGTTGTTACCGTACCAAACTGTTTTAACTGTTGGATAAGCTGAGGTTCATTTGATTTAAGCTGGGCGATCTTTTCGCTTTTTTCCTTTTCGGAAATTGCGGCCTGCTTTTCCTGCTCAGCGGCTGCAAGTTTATTTTTTGCGTCGCCTAGCTCTAATTTCAAGCGGGCATTTTCTTCTCTGAGCCTGTTGTTTTCCTCTCTTAAGTCCCTAACCTGTTTATCGAAATTCGCTGTGTCACGTTCCACAAGTTCCCTGGCCCTGATCTCGTCGGCAAGCTGCCGCTTAAGTTCTGCAATCTCGGCCTGAGCCTGAGCGTATTTGTCTTCGGCCGCTTTCAGCTCGGCGTCAGTTCTAGCTTTTTCATTCCTTTGCTGACGGGCCTGCTGCCTTATGTAAGACTCGGATTCGGCTTTGACCGCGGTGCTGATAGCTCTTCTAGCTACGATATCAACCTCACTTTCGCTGCGGCCTGCCTTCCAAGCCTGCTCAGCACTATCGAGAAGCGTTTGGGCTTCAGCTAGTTCAGACTGCGCATCTCTTTCAGCTCCGGCAAATCTTGCAAGCGCAATTGCCTGCTTTGCCTGCAAAATGGTCGAAGGCGTTTTTGAGTAATCTACTTCGGCAATTTCGGGAGTTCTGGCATCACGAAAATAGTCGCTGGAATTGCCAAAATACTCGATGGCAGGCATTGTCGAAATCGTCTTGCCACTCAATGTGTAGGGATTGATATTTTCGAGCATTATTTCCTGGCTGGGGCGTTTTACCAGAAAATGTGGCTCTGCGGTTACAATCAATGCGAAGGTTTGCAGCGGTGTAGTAACGCTTATCTTCGAATCGAATTCAAAAAACCCGCGCCTTTTTATTTCGCCAAGATTGTCAATCTGGCCATCAGGAGAAATTGCCCATAAAACATAGGTTGCATAACCTCTGCCAAGTTCGAAGGGCCTGGGCATTTTGGAAACAGAAAGCTCAATCTCGGTTCCGTTTTTACTGGTGCGCTTTACTTTCGCCTCTCCCTTCATTCTGGGGAAACGTGTTGTTCCGCGAAACGGGACAATCACTTCCTCATTCAAGGGGTAAGTAATGGCCATTGTTTTACGGGGAATATCGGCCTGGGAGTGAACCCTCCCGGTTACTAATACGAGAAATAACAACGAGAATAAAACAATATAAAAATCTGCTTTTCGAGATGCTAAATGTTTCATAATTATAATTTTATGCGAATTTCTACCTTGTGCAAAGATGCCATAAATCTCTGTCAGGTTGCAAAAATATGGTTTGGACAGCTCGAACGCTATAAAGTATTATCAAATTTCAATTAAACTTCTTGCTCCTGAATGAAAGACCTCAAACGCTTACTTGATTATGTCAAACCGCATTGGCTCGCTTTTCTTTTGGCGTTTGCGGCAATGATTTTGGTTGCGGTTTTTGAAACGGCTACGGGTGCCCTGCTTGTCCCTATTTTTGATCAATTTCTGCCAACTGCCCCGCAGAATGCCAAAACTCTTTTCGACTTGAACAGCCTTGTTCCAAGGGATTCATGGTTTCATGCCTGGCTTGTAATCTCAGCGCTTTTACTGACTTTTACGATCTGCAAGGGCATTGCAGAATACTTTTCTTCTTATTTGATGGCAAAAATAGGGCAAAGCGCTGTTTTAGACCTCAGGCTGCATCTCTATGAGCATTTGCTGAAACAATCCGCTGCCTTTTTTGAACGCCACAGGACGAACTACCTGGTATCGAGGCTGGTTGTAAGTTGTTCTGCAATTGAAAATGCTGTTTCTGCGAATTTGAGAGACGTTTTGAGGGAAAGCCTGATTTTGGTCTTTTTGATTAGTGCGGCATTTTATTACAACTGGCGTTTGATGCTCGGAGCCATCTTGATCGGGCCATTGATCGCTTTTCTAACTACAAAATTCTCGAAAGCGCTCAGAAAATTTGCTGATGAATCATTTGAGGGAAACAAGCTGCTTACCGACACAGCCCAGGAAACCCTCGCAAATCAGGCAATAGTCAAAGCCTTTGGCGCTGAGGCAAGGGAGAAGAAACGTTTTGAGAATGCCTCAAGGCTCATTGCCAGAGCTAACCTAAGATCTGGCCGACTGGCTGCAACCTCACCTCCGGTAATAGAATTTATAGGCTATATTGCCCTCTTGATACTGCTTTATTTCGGCTTTAGGGAAATCAATGCCGGACGATTAGAGCCCTCTCAGTTCATCGCATTCCTTTATTTTCTATTCCGTAGTTATGACCCGATGCGAAAAATCTCAAGGCAGCATAATGAAATAAGCAAAGCGTTTGCGGCCGCCAGAGACGTTTGGGATGTTTTGGATGAAAATGAGACTCTACCAGAGTCTCCAAATCCCATTGAACTAAAGACTCTCGAAACTGCGATTGAGTTTCGCAATGTCAGCTTCAGGTACTCTAATGATCCCAAATTGATTTTGGATAATGTGAATATTACCTTTCCGAAGGGCAGCGTTGTTGCAATCGTCGGTGAAAGCGGCAGCGGAAAATCCAGCTTGATCAAACTGATTCAAAGATTATATGACCCGATTGATGGTACAGTCCTTTGGGACAGGACTGATCTACGGAATGTAAGCCTATCCAGCCTTCACAAAATGGTTGCATTGGTAACGCAGGAAACCGTTCTTTTCAATGATACGGTTGCATACAATATCTCTTACGGTAAGCCTGATGCAAGCAATGAAGATATTGTCGAAGCGGCAAAAATCGCTTTTGCAGATGATTTCATCCGTGGGCTTCCAAATGGCTATGATACGCTGGTCGGCGAGCGAGGAATGATGCTGAGCGGCGGGCAAAGGCAAAGAATTGCCATAGCACGTGCAGTTCTGATGGATGCTCCGGTACTTGTGCTGGACGAGGCAACCTCATCGCTTGATGCCGAAAGCGAGATGCTCGTACAGAAGGCTCTGGAGTTCCTTATGGAGAACCGGACTTCAATAGTCATTGCTCACCGCCTTTCGACCATCCGTAGGGCAGATAAAATAGTCGTTTTAGATAAAGGCAAGGTTGTTGAAGTGGGTACTCACTCCGAACTGATTGCCAATGACGGCAAATACAGGCGATTGTACGAGCTTCAATTTGCCGAGGAGCCACTGGTCGGGTCTCAAATATAATGATACTTTTTTAGATCAACTTGAAAATCAACCAGAAAAATTAAAGTCAGTAAAAATAAAATAATTGAATTTTTAAGATTTACATGCTTTTAGATTATTTTATTTAAATATTTCAACTCTTTATAGTATTCCAACAAATGCGTTAAGCATAACTTTAAGCATAACTTTTCGTTTATGAAATCAATGACCGGCTATGGCCGCAGCCAGATTGAAAATGGGAGCTCTGTTATCAGCGTTGAAATACGCTCCGTAAATAATCGCTATCTGGAGATAGTTTTCAAATTACCACCTGAACTACAGCCATTCGAAGCTAAATTCAAACGTCAGATTGCCGATAGGCTCTCGCGCGGCCGAATTGATGTAAACATCCAGATATGCTCATTTGATCAATCAGCCTATGAGCTAAATAAACCGCTTATAAGCAGTTATCTGAACGCTCTAAGAGAAATCAAAACCGAATTCGAAGTTGAGGGCCAACCTGACATAAATGCGATTATCCGCCTGCCAAACATCCTTATCCAGAAAAAGGGCCTCTCCGATTCGGAAACCACGGAAACGGTAGAAAAAGCTCTCGCTTCTGCTCTGGACATGCTTGAAAAAATGCGTCAGCTCGAAGGTGAATCGCTAAAAGCCGAATTGATTAAAATAATCCAAAAAATCGAGTCAGAAGTTCCCTTTATCGAGGACGAACAGATACGGGCGATTGATACAACGGCCGAACGCCTAGAAAGAAGGGTAAACGAACTGATGGACAGAATCGGCCGGCTGCAGGCGCTCGACCAAGGCCGGCTTGCGCAAGAAATCGCTTTTTTGGCTGACCGAACAGACATTTCTGAAGAAATTGCCAGGCTGAAAAGCCACATTGCCCATTTCAAATCGCTTCTTGATGAAACCGAGCCGGTTGGTAAAAGGCTTGACTTTCTTACCCAGGAGCTGAACCGCGAAGCAAACACAATCTCTTCGAAAACTCAAAGCATCTTAATCAAAGAATCAGCTTTGAGGCTTAAAAACGAGATTGAGAAAATTCGAGAACAGGTTCAAAATATTGAATAACGGTTGTAAGGCGATAGATTTCGCCTCAGGGCAGACAATCGTTAACTACAGGGATTGAAAGCACCTTTAAGAGTTTTTTGATTGCAAAGGTAAGAGAAATGACGGGAAAGCTGATAATAATCAGTTCGCCATCGGGTGGCGGTAAAGGCACCCTTATCAAAGAGTTGCGCGAAACCGTGCCAGACCTTGCCTATTCTGTTTCCTGGACAACACGTGCTGCAAGATATGGTGAGATTGACGGAGTACATTACCACTTCGTCTCGGAAAAAGAATTCGAAGATCAGATAAAATCGGACGGCTTTTTGGAATATGCCGAGGTTCACGGGCATAAGTACGGAACACTACGTCAATCTGTAGAGGCATTTTTAGCTGAGGGTAAAGATGTGATCCTCGAAATAGATGTACAGGGAGCGGATAAAGTAATGAACCTTGTACCCGATGCAATAAGCATTTTTATTCTCCCGCCTTCCTTTGAAACACTCAGGGCCAGGCTGATTGCAAGAGCTACTGAAAGTTCCGGTGACCTTGAGGTCAGGCTTAGTAATTCGAGGCTCGAAGTGCTTGCTTTCGAACGTTTCAAATACGTTGTAATCAATGATGAACTAACTAATGCAGCCCGCAATCTGGCTTCAATAGTGATTGCAGAACGCCAGCGGCCTGATAGACAGATCAGTGCCATTCGTAGTATCCTAGATAGTTTCGAGAAGTCAAAAACTCAGATATCAAATTTTTGAACCATGACAGCTAAAAACTCAGAAATAGTAGAAACCCAACAGGAACCGGCTGGATCGGGCGTACCGCAAATTGATTCAAAATATCGTCTTATTTTAATAGCCGCTCAACGCACAAAGCAATTACAGCGCGGTGCGCAATCCCGCACTTCTTTCGACACTAAAAAACACAAGGCGACTACAGTTGCCCTGCAGGAAGTAAAAGAAGGAAAAATAAAATTCAAGGTGCTCGACAACTAGGCTTGAGCTGTTAAAAATTCCCCGCTTGTTTTTCAACTACTCTGCCAAACCAAGTTATCGTTTTATTTTTCAAAGCTTTTCAAGAAAAAAAGCATTGTCTGAAGCGAATCTTTAAGGCAATGCTTTTTTATTTTATGATTCTGGGAATTGCAAACCCTACATTCCCTTATAATTCGGGCCACCGCCGCCCTCAGGTGTTACCCAATTTATGATTTGATAGGGATCGGCAATATCACAGGTTTTGCAATGAACGCAGTTTGTAAAGTTGATTTTCAGCTCTTTGCGTCCGGTTTCATTGTTGAGCTGCATTTCGTAAACCGCCGCCGGGCAAAATTTTTCGCAAGGGTTTGAGTATTCTTCAGCACATTTACCGGCGCAGATCTCAGGGTCGAGAACATGCAGATGTGGCGGTTGATCCTCTGAATGGACGACCGTTGCATGAAATACATCAGTTACCTTATCAAAAGTCAGCTCTTTATCGAATTTGAGATCAGAATATTTGTTCTCTGTTTTTATTCCATCTCTGCTTAAATCTGCCAGTTTTTTTATTCTTTCATATCCTGGCTTGTGGTACTGCCGCGGCATGAATCCCCAGGCGAGGCCTCGAGTCAAATATTGCAGCCCGGTATTGATCAATGCGGCAAATCTGCCCATTTGAAACGCAGCATGGAAGTTCCTAACAGGATAAAGTTCGTCATAGATCCAGCTAAGATTCACCCGCTCCTCATAATGCCTAAGCTGCTTTGCAGAGGTATCACCTGCAACCAGGGCGTCAATTATCGTTTCAGCAGCAAGCATGCCTGATTTCATCGCTGTGTGAATCCCTTTGATCCGCTGTCCATTAAGGACAGAGGCCGAATCGCCTACCAGCATCAAGCCATCAGCAAATAATTTCGGCATTGTCCAAAAGCCGCCTGTATTTATGGATTTTGCTCCGTACTTGATCATCTTGCCACCGCGCAGTATTTCTGCAATTTTCGGATGAGTTTTGAAGCGTTGAAATTCTGCATGCGGATCAATACGCGGATCCTCGTAATCGAGTCCCGTAACGTAACCAATACTGACAAGGCCTTTTTTAGCGCCGTAAATCCACCCACCGCCATAAGTGTTTGCATCTGATGGAAATCCGAGAGTATGGACTGCTTTACCAACAGGAAAGTTCTCTTCCGGTATCTCCCAAAGCTCTTTCACTCCAAGAGAGTAAACCTGCTCCTCTTTCCCTTCCATTAGCCCAAGCCTTGCAAATGCCTGTTTGGCAAGCGAGCCTCTCGAACCCTCGCCCAAGACTATCACCTTTGCAAAAACCTCTGCTCCTGGCTCATAGTTGGCTTTTTTGATGCCTTTTTTATCAATGCCTTTGTCGCCCGTTCTGACGCCGATTGCCCTGTCGCTTTTATCGAAAATCAATTCAGTAGCAGGCGTTTCGATGAAGATATTAATTCCCAATTCTTCGCACTTTTCTCCCAACCAATGACAAACATTACTCAACGAAACAATGTACTTGCCTTTGTTTCTCAACGGCGGAGGCACTATAGGAAATTCCAGCGCACGGTTTTGGGTCAGATACCAAAATCCGTCTTCGGTTACAACAGAATCAACCGGACAGCCTTGCTCAAGAAAATCGGGCATCAATTCTCTGATTGCCTTGGGATCCATGATCGCCCCCGAAAGAATATGCGATCCGACTGCAGAACCTTTTTCAAGGATGGCGATCTCGATCTCGCCGATTTTTGAAGTCTTTTTGACGCCAAGATCAACAAGGTGGTCATATTCCGCGCACTTGCGTTTAAGATGATATGCTGCAGCAAGATTTGCCGGCCCAGCACCTACGAAAAGAACGTCAACTTCGATTCGGTCTCTTTCAGTCATAGTTGCAATTAGTCTTGTTTTTTCAAAAAATAACCTGACCCAAACAATTGGGGAAAAGCATGGATTTACTGCCTATTTTATTGTTTAGAAACTTTTATTGTTAAGAAACACCAAAATTCAGAAAAATAATCTCTTAAATCAAGAAAGCCTATTCAGAGCCGATAAGATTATATCAGCATAATGTTTCAATTAGAATTCAGGCACGGCTTGATCAAGATTGAAAAATTACTGGACTATATGTCTTTCAGTTTGTAGTAAAGGCAGGACAGTGATTGAATTATCATTCAGCTTCTGCCATCCGTAATTGATATTGTATTTATCCTATAGATCATAGCAATTAAAAACAGAAAGAATATAGCTATTGACAGTGTATGAAGGGCAAAGTCGAACAGGCTATGCACTAAAAGTCCGATTACGCACCCTGTGGCACCGATTGAAATCCCTCGCAGCTCAGCATCTTTTTGCTTCAAGGTCGGGAGGATTTCCTTATACAGCAAATACCCAAACAAGGCAGCAAGCAAAATACCAATCAGCCCTGCATCAGTTGCTATCTGCAGGTAATCGTTATGGGCCTGCTCTACGCGTGCAATGCCGCTTGAATGATCATACCTTGTATAGGCAACGCCAAAAGCTCCCAAACCGACTCCAAGCGGAAATGAATCCTTGATAATTTGCAGTGAATTCGACCAGATATTTTGCCTAGAAATCTCAAATTGTATTTCCTTAGAATCTTCGGCAAGCCTTGTAATAGTTGATTCTGTGCCGACAAAAACTGTCCCGATCAAAACTAAAATTATGAGCGCAGCCGCTGATGCTAACTTGAGGTTTCTTTTTAGTTTTGTCTCGCCACGAATTGCAAATAACAATATTAAGAGGATCTCAAAAACAAGAGCTATCAATCCTCCGCGTGATCTGCTTAGTAAAATTGAGGTTCCTCCGGTAACAACGATTGCCCCTATCAGCAGCAATTTATCTTTTTTTACAGCTCCGGAAAATAAGAGGCCAAACGGTATTCCCAAAGCCAAAATCATCCATGCCGCATAATTATTACGACTTACAAACACTCCATAAGGCTCGGCATATTCCCTTTCATAGATGCCGTAAATTTTTCCCGGACTTAAAACACTCTGTAGTATTGCAAAAAAGGCATGGATAAAAGCGATGAAAATTATGAAAAAAGCCAGCT
>DATLZX010000054.1:0-2707 GCA_035573795.1 Pyrinomonadaceae bacterium
CAATCTTAAGGGCTTTACCTTCGGCTTACAAATCCAGCTCATTGAAAAACAAGCCTTAATACGATTTTGTATTGATTATTTACACTTACCTGAGTTTTCAATAATCAATTTCATTTAATCTAAGACCTGCTATGTTTACAGCTGCCTATTGTCGCCAAGCTTTTATAATTCTTGATCCCGTTGCATCGCCAACCTACTTGAATTTTCGGAAGCTCATTTGAATCAAAGCCTGCTCTGGTTTATAGTTTTTTAGGTAAACTTTGCTCGGATAGACAACAAAGTGAGTTACCAATTAAATCAACCTACACAAAATTCAACAACTGAAATAATGGACACAGCCGAAAAGACCTCCATTTCGGAAACTATTTTTTCACAGCACCAAAAACGCAAATTACCCCCACAATTAGAGAAACTCTATTTCATTGCAGCCAATTATTACTGGAGCTGGCAGCCGGACGGCGTCTCTCTCTTTCGCGATATCGAGCCCTCTTTGTGGGAAAAGTGCGAACAAAATCCGTTGGAATTGCTACAGGAGGTGAGCGAACTAAGGCTCTGGCAATGTGCCGCTGACGACGATTATCTAAAGCGGCTGCAGTCGTTTTGCAACAAATTTGAAAATTATTTAAACACTCCTCTTTCTACTTTCGGAAAAATCAACCAAGAAAATCCTGTTGCCTATTTCTGTGCAGAATTCGGCATCCATAATTCACTTCCTGTCTATTCAGGCGGATTGGGGATTCTTGCGGGCGATCACTTGAAATCGGCAAGCGATCTGGGGCTTCCCCTCGTTGCCGTTGGTTTATTTTACCGTTGGGGCTATTTTCGCCAGTCAATTACGCACGATGGCTGGCAGACTGAGGATTACTCCGATTTATTCCATAGTAGCTTGCCGCTAGAGCTTGTTAATGATCAAAAAGGGCAGCCGGCCGAAGTGATGATCAGGATTCGCGGCCGCGAGGTTTGGGCCAGGGCATGGCAGGTCAAGGTCGGCCGTATCCCGCTTTACCTGCTCGACACCTCGGTTGAAAAGAACAATGAAATAGACCGTTTGATTACGGGACACCTCTACGGCGGAAACTCGGAAACAAGGATCGTACAGGAAAAACTGCTAGGGATAGGCGGCGTCAGGCTTTTGAAAAAACTCTGTATCGAGCCCAGTATTTTTCACCTCAATGAGGGACATTCCGCTTTTCTGACTCTTGAGCTCGCTCATAACTATCTGGAAAAAAATCCTGATATGAGTTTTGCTGAGGCCTGCCTGGCCGTCCGTGAAAAATGTGTATTTACAACGCACACGCCGGTTTCAGCCGGAAATGATGTATTCTCCCCAAAAGAAATCGCAGATTGCTTTGATGCCAAATACATCGAGTCGCTGAAGCTCTCGCAGCAGGAATTTTTTTCACTGGGCAAGATTGACCCTCAAAACGAAGCGGAGGGTTTTGGGATGACGCCTCTTGCCCTTCGTATGTCAAAGAAAGCTAATGGCGTAAGCCGAAAGCATGGCGAGGTTTCCAGAAGTCTCTGGGCTTCTTTATTCAAAACAGACCCCGAAAATGTGCCGATCGGGTACGTTACAAATGGAGTACATCCCGCAACCTGGATCTCGGCTCCGCTACAAAGGCTCTACTCAAAAACGATTGGCGAAAATTGGTATGATTCGCTGGAAAACGATTCGCTTTGGGCAAAAGCCTTGAATCAGGTTTCGGATAAAGATCTCTGGCAACTTCATATTGTTTTGAAAAACCTTTTGATCGCAATGGTACGAAAGCGGACATTGAGCGACTCGACCGGCAATCTTGACACCATAAATGAACACAAGGACACAAGCAGGCTGCTTTCACCCGATTTTCTCACGATTGGGTTCGCCCGCCGCGTGGCGCAATACAAACGTTGGGACCTGATCCTAACCGATACAGAAAGGCTCCTCAGGCTTGTAAATGATACAGAAAGGCCTATCCAGTTTATTTTCGCAGGCAAAGCCCATCCGCAGGATAAGACAGCAAAAGAGAATCTGCAGAAGCTTCTGAGCCTTAATCACCAGAGCCGCTGGCAGGCCAGGGCAGTTTTCATCGAGGATTATGATCAGGAAATCGCCAGATATCTTGTCCAGGGCGTTGATGTCTGGATGAACGTTCCGAGAAGGCCACTTGAAGCCAGCGGAACAAGCGGTATGAAGGCTGCAATGAACGGCGTACTCAATTTTTCTATCCTGGATGGCTGGTGGCTCGAGGCATACAACGGAAACAACGGATTTGCAATAGGCTGTGAGGATATTAATTCGGATCAGGAGGACGACCTTCGCGATTCCGCAGCACTTTACGATACGTTGGAAAATGTCATAATCCCAAAATATTACACAAGAGATCAAAGCGGACTTCCCCTCGACTGGATCAAAATGATGAAAGAAGCTATTTTGACCGTCACTCCCCGCTTTTCATCTGATAGAATGCTAAAGCAATATATCAGCGAAATTTATAACGATAGATAGCCAGGATAGATAGCAAGTTTAGTTAGCCAGCTGCCTCGCCAAATAATTATTTTCTTTCAACACTTTTGCTGCTGATGTCCCTATGCCGGAAATAACTTATATCAAAGCAAAAATTCGGCCGTTAGAGTGTTACAAGGAGGGCTGGCAGCTAATCAAGAGTGACTATTGGACTCTTTTCGCAATAACTTTGGTCGGATTGCTAATCGCTTCTGCAATGCC
>DATLZX010000055.1:0-11829 GCA_035573795.1 Pyrinomonadaceae bacterium
GAGATGTACTCATTAAAGTAGTTATCCGGCAAATTGTAGGTAACCAAAGTAGCCAATTGCGAGGAGATTCCGTCAACGGTTTCGAAGGCGTTTGGAAATCTCCGGATCAGGCTCTGCTTATTGTAGTCCAGTTCCTCCTGCGTAACCGGACGGCTGCCAAGAATTCCATTGAGCTCTTTCATAAACTCAATAACTGCTTCTTTGGTTACGGCAGTCTGGATGTCGCCGCCTGCACGGAATGGTCCAGGCCCGCGCCTGAATGAAAATCCGGAGTTGGCTCCATAGGTATAGCCTTTCTCCTCGCGAAGGTTCATGCTGATGCGGGAAGTTATTCCCCCGCCGAGGATTGCATTCATAACCTGGACTGCAAAAAAGTCAGGATTGTTTCTGTCAATCCCGATTTGCCCGATGGCAACGACTGATTGGGCCGATCCGGGACGGTCAACGATGTAAATTCCGGGTTCGCTTGCAGACTTTGCTTCGGGGAGTTGAGCCGCCTTGACCTCGCCAGCTTTCCAGCCGCCAAAGAGTTTCTCGATTTTAGAAAGCATCTGGCCATGGTTAAAGTTTCCGACAACGATCAATACGGCGTTGTTGGGCCTAAAATTTTCAGCATGGAATGCCAGCAGATCTTCACGTTTGATAGCATTCAGGCTGTCAGGTGTTGATTCCCGCCCGTAAGGATGATCGCCATAAAGTACCTTGTTAAAGACAGTGTTCGAGATGGCGTTTGGGTTCGCCCTAAGCTGCCGCAGGGCGATCAAAGAGCGAGTGCGCTGGCTGGTGAATTCTTTCTCGGGGAATGAAGGGTTAAGTATTACATCCGAGAAAATATCCAGAGCCGGGTCGAGATTTTTGGTTAGAGTAAGCATTCTGACCGTAGTCGAATCCCAGCCGGTGCCAGCATTGATAGAAGCGCCGAGAGACTGCAGTTCGTCAGAGATCTGTTCAGCGGTTCTTGTTTTGGTTCCCTGATCGAGCAATTGCGTTACGAAATTTGAAAGCCCGGTTTTATCTGCCGGCTCATTGGTCTGGCCGGTACGCAGGACCATATTGAGCGAAACAACCGGAAGCTCGTTTTGATTAACCATCCAAACCTCTAGGCCGTTCGCAAGCTTCTTCTTTTCTATTGGCGGTAAAGCGAATTTTGGAACCGGGCCAGGTTTTGGCAGTTTGGCTGTCTGCTGAGCGATTTTGGCCTTATCCTTTTTCTCTGCTTTTACAGAAGTAGGCCTGTCAGCCGCTCTTTGTGAAGTGGATGCCTGATTTGTACGGGGAACGTAAGTCATTACGAAACGGTTAGGGCCAAGATACTCTTTGGCAACACGCTGAATGTCAGCAGGCGTTACCTTCCTGTATCTTTCAAGATCCTGAGAGAACCAGTTTGCATTGCCGAGATATCCCGCGTAATTAGTAAGCTGGCTCGCTTTTCCAAGTACTGTTTGCAGAGAGTAGATTGCGGATGATTCATAGACATTAAGCGCCCTTTTAAGCTCTTCGGCCGAGGGAGCTTCATTTTTGATGCGTTCAATTTCCTGGTTGATTTCTTTTTCGGCATCATCCAAAGATTTGCCAGGCCTTGCCGTAAATTGTATTTGAAAAAGCCCTGCAATCTCGTTTGTGCCGTTGAAAGAGTTGATATTCTGAACCAGTTCTTTTTCATAAACTAGGTTTTTCTGCAAGCGTGAGGTGCGGCCACTGCTCAAAATGAAACTCAAAAGATCCAGGGCAGCATCGTCTTTAGAATAAGCCGGCACTCCGTGCCAGACCATATAACGCCGCGGCAGCGGTATTGAATCTTCATAAGTCGCCCTGATTTCTTTTTCAAGCCGCGGCTGCGCCGGCTTGGGGCGTGGTATTTCGCCACCACTTTTGATCGGGCCAAAGTACTTTTCTATCCACTGTCTGGCCTGCTTTTCATCAAAATCGCCCGATACGACCAGAAAAGCATTGTTAGGGACATAGTACTGACGGAAAAATGCCGCTACATCTTCGAGCGAGGCTGCCTGAAGATCCTCCAGCGAACCAATCGTCGTCCAATGGTAAGGATGGCCCGGCGGATACATTGTTTCAGCTATTTTTTCAAAAGCTGTCCCATAGGGCTGATTATCAACGCGTTGGCGTCTTTCGTTTTTTACGACATCGCGTTGATTATCGAGCTTTTCCTGAGTCATAGCGGGTAGCAAATTGCCCATCCGGTCGGCCTCGAGATATAGGGCGAGTTCGAGGAAATTTGACGGCACGGTTTCGAAATACCATGTACGGTCAACATTAGTTGTACCATTGATTATGCCGCCGGCCTCCTGCAGAGGGACAAAATAATCATTGTCATAATTTGCCGAACCCTGAAACATCATATGCTCAAAAAGGTGAGCAAAGCCGGTGCGGCCCGGAACTTCGTTTTTAGACCCTACGTGATACCAGGTGCCGACAGAAACTATCGGGGTCGAACGGTCCTGATGAAGAATTACTGTAAGGCCGTTTTTGAGCTTGTATTGGGTGACTTTTATTGGCGGAAGATTATCAGCAGATTGAGCCAAAACAGCCTTGCCTACTAACGAGAAACAAAGCGATACGGCTAACAAAATGCTGCAAAATATTCTTTTGAACATAAGGCAAACTCCTGGAAGTAAATTTGAGAATTATATTACTCCGAATACAGATAAATCCCCCACAGTGGACAGTTTCCCTGACAGTTGAAAAAAACTGTCCTGGGGAAATAGATATTTCTGGGTAGAGAGTGCGGTAAACAATATTTGAAAATGTTTAACCGCAGATTTTAAATTTTAAATAAGTAAAAACCGTACAAATATTTTTTATCAAAAGCAGTTCCAAAGAAAATGTTTCCGATAAACAGGCGTAGTTCGAACTATTGCAAATACAACTTTGCCAAAGGTGCTTCCAAATGAAAAAGCCTTGGAAGCGGGTCAATCCCGAAGTTATAGTTTCAGGGACCGATTATTTTTATTAATCCGGATATTATTACGCAGTTAGGTCTGATTCTGTTTCACCCGGGCAAGGGCGGCGATTTTTTCTCTGGATGAAACGACAACGCCGCCAGGTTTTTCTATTGTAACGGCAAATGCGGAGGGGTTTTTGGCACGAAGTTTCGGCGTAATTGGTATGATGACTTCGCCATCGGCGGTTATATCAAAGACTCCGCCATCAATCGGGGTTTCGGGTTTTTGTGTTTCGTCGAAAATCCAGAGTTGGTATGCCTCACGTTCCGGGTCATTTTTCGGCAAATTGCTGAAACGCATAAAGCCGGCCTGTTTAGAATCGCTCCACACAATGTCACCGCGCAGACCTTCCAGTCCTTTTACGTTGCCGGGCTTGAATTCCGCAATACGGACATCAGGTGCGGTTTGAATCAACATTTCCCTTTGCTGGGCAAGGGTAGGAGTCGAAACAGGTGTAGGTGTCGGATTCTGCACGATAAGAGCGTTATTGTCGGTGCGGGTCAAGTAAAGATTGATCCCCAGAACAACACACGCAATAGCTGCGATTGCCCAGCCGAGCCAGTCAAAAAGACGACGCTGGGGTGTTGCAATTATTTCATCGTGAATATGAGTTGCTGCTTCTAGAGGCTGGGTTGCGACAGATGGACTTGCATTTTCATCGAGGAATTGCTGTGCGGTAACCCTCAGCCTTGCCTTAACGTGAGACGGCATCGGCTCTAATTCATCAAGCGTGGCCAGCATGAGTGCGGAGGCTGCCAGCTCTAATTTTTCCGCCTCACGTAATTCTGCATCAGTAAGTTGGGTAGAGATACTGCCGGTATCGGATAGAGTAATATGCTCGCTGGCCAAGACAGCGTCGCACAGTCTCTCTATTGTCCGCTCATCTAAATTTGATTTCATACGGACGCCTCCGTTTCTACCGAATCTTTCAATCCCAATAATTCCCTTACCTGCATCAATCCGCGGCGAGCATGGGTTTTGACTGTACCCAAGGGAAGGCCGGTTAGATCTGATATTTCCTGATGGGAGAGGCCATGAAAAATCGAAAGCTGGATAACCTGTTTCTGCTCTGGCCTGAGGTTGTCCAGCACTTTTGCGGCCTCGCGGGCTTCCAAGCTTGTTTCGAGCAGTTTATCATTCCGAGCTGAGGGCTCGGTCAAAATATCCTCTAAAGAATCAGCCTGGAGCCGACGCTGATTTTGCCTAATTCTGTCAATCAAACGACGTCTAGCTATCATTGCAACAAAGGTAGTCTCCGAAGCCTGTAGCGGATCAAACCTTGAAGCATTCCTCCATAAATCCAGAAAAATCTCTTGCACGGCATCTTCAGCTTCGTCAGTCGAGCGAAGCATACGCCTGGCCAATGACCAAACTAGACCGCCGTAGGTATTCATACATTCTTCTACGGCTGCCTGATCTCCGGCCGCGATTTTTTTAAGGATAGAAGCGCTCACAAACTTTAGGCAATTGCCGATTATAAATTAAACTTTTTCAGGTGTATATTTCAATTGCTGCATCTGAAAAATAAGCAGAGATTCAGATTCAAAGTTCAAAGTATGCTGGCCAAAAAGATCTGGAGCCTTCTAACCTCCTTTATATTGTTCGTTTTGCATAAAGAATCAGTTTCATTTAATAGCAGAAAAATTAATAAATACTTTAAATTTGCATAAATTACATTACCTCGACTACTTACGCCTGTAAAACAAATAAGCAGCCCATATAAAGAAAAGTAATAGCGAAGTCGCCGCTGAAAACAGGCAGAATTGGCAAAATGCCCTCAGTATGAAGGCCTGGACATAAATGAGCCAAATCGAGAAAGCCGCCATAAAAAAACTGAGGATTCCGAACAGCTTCCAAAGTTGATGACGGCCAAAAGCAGTCAGTACAGCCAGTGAAAATGCTGCAAAGTAGGCCAGCGCTCCGTACAGTGCCAGCGGAAAGCCGAAAAGCTCTGCATAATTGCTTGAAAGCACGGTTTCGCAGCCGCCGGTAATGCTGCAAGGAACAGCGGCGGCTGTATAGTGGCTTACTGTAAGGTAAACCGCATCAGCAATTCCGGCAATTGCCACAAAAGCCGAAGTTCCGGCAAATTTAGCAAGTGAGTGGTCTGATTGCTGGCTTAGTTCGGTTTCCATAAACAAAATTTATACTTCGTGGTTTAGCAAAGACGTTTCAGAAAACTCAATTCAGTAAAGCTGCTGTATTTAGACCGCTTCAGCAAAATAGTTAAAGCCCGGCATTGCCGAAATATGAGGCCGGGCATTATGGATACAGGATAAAAACTTAGTTTGTAATTGTTTAACAAAGCAAAAAGACCTTGATAAAAACTGCTTGCCGCCTGCCTGCATTTAATTTGACGTATTACCATTTGCAGAAGTGCTGCCTGTAGCTGCGTTCTGGTTTGCGTTAGCCGGCTGGGTAGCAGCAGCTATTTCTGAGTCTATCATTCGTTTCAATGAAGCGGTGTTATAATCCTGGAACGGTATAAGCTTACCGTTAATCAAGATGCTGGGAGTAGAGGAGATCCCTAGTCCTCGGCCTCTTTTCAGGTCATCGTCCACTCGTTCCCTGGCAGCCATAGAATTGGCGTCTGCCGCCCATTTTTCTACGTCCAAACCTATTTTACCAGCATATTGTTTCCATAATTCTTTGTAATTAGGATCATTTGACCAGGTGGTTTGATTCGTCATCAATTGATCTATCATCTGCCAGAATTTAGGAGAGCCCTGCAGGCCGGCAGATTCTACGGCCAAGGCTGCCTCAAATGATTTATCGTGGCCTGGTAGCGGGAATTGCCTGTAAATAAATCGAACGTTTTTATTGCCTGAATAAATGCCCTGAAGTTCTTTCATTGTAGGGTGCGTACGGGCGCAAACAGGACATTGCAGGTCGGCAAACTCTTCGATGGTAACAACTGCGGTTACCGGGCCAAGAACATTCGGGCCGAGAGAGGCTCCCGGTGGTGCATTAGCAGGGTTTACGCCGGAAGTCCTGGAATTCGCCGCACTGTTGGATTGTGAGGTCAGGCGATCAGGTTTTGAGGTGTTGTACAGAGCCAAAACCCCTATAACGATCGCCACAAAAACAAGGCCGATAATCAAATAGGGTAAATTACTCGCTTTCTTTTCGTTGTTTTTCTTGCTCATTATGTAGTCACCGTTTATTACATGTATTAATTGCTATTATTAAGCTAATAAAGCTTACAAAAAAGGACAATTCAGCAATCGAACCCTGCAAGAGTTTACTCACTTTCCGGCGATTTTAAGCCGCTTCTCGGGTTGATCAGCAGATTTAACAGAATCAATCATCTCCAGTGCTTTTTGGGCAATTCCCTGTGCATTCAGCCCAAAGGATGCCAGCAGTCCTTTTGCGTCTCCGTGCGGGACGATTTCGTCGGAAACACCCATTCTGCAGATTAGAAGTTCTGATAGGATGCCCTTCGATTCATAGAACTCCAGGACAGCCGAACCGAAACCGCCAGCAAGGTAGGCTTCCTCTATGGTTATTATAATCGGCGTTTCAGCAGCAACCTTAAGGAGAAGCTCCTCATCAAGCGGCTTTACAAAGCGGGCGTTGATCACCGAAGCGTTGATTGAGTGTTCCCGGAGCATTTCGGCTGCCTCGAGCGCCGGATAAACCATTGAGCCATAGGCAATCAGGCTTAGGTCATTTCCTTCTTTCAGGACTTCACCGCGGCCGATTTCGAGGAGTTTGGGCTGGCCGCTGATATCTACTCCCAGTCCATTACCGCGAGGATACCTTAAAGCGGCCGGCCCTGGGTATTCTATTGCCGTCAGGAGCATATCGCGTAGCTCTGCCTCATCCTTAGGTGCCATTAAAACAATGTTTGGATATCCACGTAAATAGGCGATGTCGAGCAAACCGTGATGAGTTGGCCCGTCAGCGCCAACGATTCCGGCCCGGTCCATTGCAATGGTAACGTCAAGATTCTGAAGGCAGATATCATGGATCACCTGGTCAAACGCCCTCTGAAGGAAGGTGGAGTAGATTGCGGCTACGGGCTTTAGCCCCTCGCATGCCATTCCTCCACAGAAAGTTATGGCGTGCTGCTCGGCAATGCCGACATCGAAAGCTCGGGACGGAAACCTTTCTAAAGCCTTATCTACGCCGGTGCCGTCAGGCATTGCAGCCGTTACGGCAACGATTCGCTCATCCTGCTGCATGAGTTGGCAAAGAGTCTCGCCAAAAACAGAAGTGTATGTCGGGGCAGACTGCTTGGAAGATTTATATGGTTTGCCGGTTTTCGGATCGAAAGGGCCGGTTGCGTGATATGCATAGTAGTTTTTTTCGGGATTCGGAAAGCCCTTTCCTTTGGTAGTCAGTGCATGAACTATAACGGGGCCATCATTTATTTTTTTCGCCTCTTCAAGTGCATCAACCAGCATAGAGACATTGTGGCCGTCCACGTATCCGATGTATTTGAAGCCCAGCTCATTGACAAGGGCACCGGGCAGGACAGCAGCCGCAATGGCATCTTTGAAGGACTTGGCTGCACGGCGAAGAGTGCCGCCAATGCCCGGCACGCTTTCAAGCGCATCGCCGATTTCTTCTTTGAGATGCTGGTAGCTTTGCGCCTCTTTTATTCTGTTTAGATAGCGGCTCAAAGCGCCTACTGCCGGGGCTATAGACATTTCGTTGTCGTTGAGTAAGACAATCAGACGTGTTTTGATATGCCCGGCCTGGTTTATGGCTTCCATAGCCATGCCGCCTGCAAGCGAGGCATCGCCAATAAGGGCGCATACATGATAATCTTCGCCCTTTCGGTCGCGTGCTATAGCCATCCCAAGTGCTGCAGAAATCGAGGTAGAGGCATGGCCTGCGCCGAAAGTGTCATATTCGGACTCATCCCTGCGCAGAAAGCCGCTCAGGCCGCCATCTTGTTTGATAGTGTGCAGAAGGTCGCGTCGGCCCGTGAGAATTTTATGGGCATATGCCTGGTGGCCAACATCCCACACAAGGCGATCGCGGGGAGTATCAAAAGCATAATGCATT
Source organism: Pyrinomonadaceae bacterium (assembly GCA_035573795.1). Taxonomy (GTDB): domain Bacteria; phylum Acidobacteriota; class Blastocatellia; order Pyrinomonadales; family Pyrinomonadaceae; genus OLB17. The sequence continues at coordinate 7,974 of DATLZX010000055.1, forward strand.
GCGACAGCCAGCTCTACCGCGCCAAGTGATGCCCCGGTATGTCCGCCGACCCTGGAACATGTATCTATGATAAATTGACGTACCTCATCGGCAACGGCCTGTAGGTCTTCTTTACGAAGCTGCCGTAAATCAGCCGGCGAGTTGATCTCGGGTAAAAACTTCATATTTGGTCAAATGAAGCAAAACAAAGACTTTTTAATACAATCCCACATTTTAACACGCCAGAGCAGGTTTGAAACATCTCTGAAGGCAGTTATTCGGCAGTAAATGTCAATTAGGATGCCTAATTATTTGGCCTATTTGGCAAGCGGTCAAGGCAGGATGGGCTCAAACAATCTGCGGCTTCAAAACTAAAGTTAAATAACTTTACCTAAAATTACAAAATACTTTAGTCCAAATAAGCGATTACAACGTCAAATTATGATGTAACGGCCCGGTTGAGGCTTCGATTAGTCTCGGGCTATTTATAGCGAAGATGAATTTTTATTAGCGGCGTTTATTTTGATCTTGCAAGAGCGGTTAAATGCTAAACGTTGGTAAATAAGGCAATTTAGAAAGACATTATTTTCGAGTAAATCAAAATTTTAGAGGTGAATAAAATCATGAAAAAAGCAATTTTAACTTCAATAACTTTTGCATTTTTAGGTGTGGCAGCAGTAGCTGTGCCAGCACAGCAAACCACGCAGCCGGCTCCGGCTGACAATAATCAGGCACAAGGGCAGTCGGCAGATAAAATGCGGCGCTTCGGCCGCAAGTTTGGCCCCAAGCGCTTTGGCAGGCACCATGGGCGAGGTTTCTTTGGCGTAAATCTTTCCGAAGAGCAAAAAGCCCAGATTCGGGTAATCATGCAGGCAAACAAACCTGATCCCGGAACGATCGAGCAGATGAAAACACTCATCGCCGCAAAAAGGAACGGTACGATTACGCCTGAACAGCTCGAACAGCTCAAACAGTTCAGGTCAGTCCGGAAAGAAAAGAGGCAATACATTCATCAGCAGATCGAGGCGATATTGACTCCTGAGCAAAAAGCATTGATTCAGCAAAGAAAAGAAGCCATACAAAAACGCATGCAGGAGCGAAAAGAATTATGGTTAAAGAAAAAATCGCAAAAATCCGGAGTGGAGCAAAAGCCGATGGAAAATCAGTAAGTTTTGTTAGCTCAAGCCTCCTGATTTGACTGGCTTGGTAATTTTAAAAAGCCAGACTGATCAAATAAGCCGCTTCTGGAAAAAAGAGGCGGCTTTTTTTAACTTTTTTATTCAGGTTTATTAATTGTTTATACTGATGCTCAAAATCGGATTTCTGAGATTTAGGGTAAATCTAACCTTCTGATTTTTCTAGCAGCCCTTGGCTTACTGCCGGTTGTTTGCTGCCCGGGACATAGAACAGCCCTTTATTCGAAGTGCAGAGGTATTTGCGCAAAAGCTAACGTGTAAGACGCCGGTAGATGCCGGGCATTTTCTCAGGCAGAGATAAAACGTCGTCAATGATAGTGTAGCCAACGTCTCCGTAAAGGTCTTTGAGCTCGGTTTCAGATTCGCGATCAATGGTTATGCAAAATGGAGTTATGCCATTGATCTTGGCTTCTGTAAGGGCCTCTCTTACGTCTTCCCTGGCATAGCGTGCATCTCCGTAATCGTGATCGTATGGTCGCCCGTCCGTGAGTATGATCATCAGGCGAGTCCGTGCCTGATAACGCAAAAGCTTGCGCGAGGCATGCCTGATTGCGGCGCCAAGCCTTGTATTATTCTGAAAGGTTATACCACCAATCCTTCGCGCCGTTTCCGATGAATAGCGCTCATGGAAATCTTTGACAACATAGAACTTTACATTTCGCCTGCCCTCGCTTGTAAAACCTGTGATGGCATAAGAATCGCCGACAGCTTCCAAGGCCTCGCTCATTAAAACCAGGCCTTCTTTTTCTATCTCGATAATACGGCGGCCCGGATGTGTGTATGGCTGTAGTGGATTGCGCGTAATCGTCCGTGCGGTTGATGAAGACTGATCCAGCAAGATAAGTACGGCTACATCGCGGGTTTTGCGGAGGCGTTTGGTATAAATAGCCTCGCTAGGGCGGCCATCAGCCCGGCGGTCAACTATATGCTCGACCAGCGAATTCAAATCGTAATCCTCTCCATCAAGCTCGCGGTTTACTCGAGAAAGGTTCTCCGGCTTCATTAATTGAAACTGCCGCCGGATTGAGGAGATAACGCCTCGGTATCGCGAACGGACAAGCTCGACAAAATCCCTCTCACCGAGCCGGGCGCGACGTTCTATGACCCTGCTCCAGCCAACGCGGTAATCGCCTAGCTCCCTGTCCCACTCATCATAATTGAAGGCTTCATCGCCGGGCTCGAGCGATTGTTCGGCAACGTCTGACGAAGCCCAAAGCTCGGCGCCATCAAGGTTTTGCGGCTCGGGCTGGTTTGAAACCTGATTCCAGGCGTTGAAAATCTCGCGCAGGTCGTTTTTATTTTGTTCACGGTCAGTTTTTAAGTCAGTCTCGGCAGCAGTATCTTCCTCGAATGACTGGATTTCTGAATCTTCGGTTTCGGTATCCTGAACTTCATCGTCACTTACAGCTTTCTGCGGGGTGATTGCATCGAAAAGCTCAAAAATCCTGCTTGTTGCATAAACGGTATCGGCCACGGTAGGTGTTATATTTTCTGAGGAGGGCTTCAGATACCGCTCGATGATAGCCTCGATTTCCGAAAGGGCCTGGCCATAGAATGCCCTTGTTTCAGCGGAAGTACCACCGCAGAGTGTAACCTGGAACAAAAGTTCGAAAGGAACTTGCTCGGCCGGCAACTCAAAAACTGAAGGGCGCTTTCGGTAAAGCTGTTTTTGCATCAGATCGAGGTCTTTACGAAGCCCTCGGTAAGCCCTGCGGAGCAAAAAATCAATCCTGGCGTTCTCAAGCAGCCCGAAAATTCGCCGAGCAAGCTGCGGGTCAGGGAAAACTTTTAAAACCTCTTTGTAGTCAGAATTCGGCGGGAGCTTTCGGGCACGTTTTTTAAATTCTTGCTCGATTTCGCTCTCCGTCAGCCCGCGCTGCGCATTGCTGATGTCCTCAAGATAGCCGGCAAGCGAGAAAGCGTCCTTTTCTTCGGCGCTTGCTGTGTAAAGCGCGCTTAAGTTTTGATAGACCTTTTTCAGCTCAGCAGTATCTTTGGCAAAAGTGCCAAATTCTATCTGCCCGGCACCATAGGCCGCAAGGACTTTGAAAAGGCGAAAATTTTCTTCAACCTCATCGAATTCGTCAATTGCAGAGGGCAAGGCAATTGTTTTGCCGTCGCCAATCCTGCTCTCGCGTAAAGCGCTGGCGAATGAGACTATCTCGACAGAACGCCCTGTCAGCCCTTCGATATAGACTCGGAGCACAGGAGCAATCTCTTCCAGATAAAGACCAAGCCCGTATTCAAGTTCTCGACGTGACTGTCTGGTCTCAAGGGCGAAATAACTGCGGCGTGCCTTTGAGCCGGAGCCGGCAAGCCTTTCGAGTGCAGCAGAAGCCCATTGGTCAAACTTTTCGGCTGAAACCCTTAAAAGTGCAGCCGAAGAAGAGCGAAAAGCAGCCAGAGCAGCTTCTGAATCAGTTTCAGCAATGTTCAGCAGTGTTTTCAGTATGGAATCAATTTCATGCGACAGCTTGCCTGATTTCAACAATCGGGAAATTATAGTAGGCGTAATGCGTAAAAAAGCCAGCATCGTTGCAATGCGTTTATCGCCCAGGGTGCAGGCAAGCCTATTCCAGCTTTCGAAAACTTCCGGGGATGATCTCAGCACAGAGCTGGCTGCATTGACGAAATGAAGCGTAGCTGACCCGCCAAATCTCAAGAAAGCTGAAGCCGAGTCA
>DATLZX010000056.1:0-2200 GCA_035573795.1 Pyrinomonadaceae bacterium
CTGCATTACAATACCGCTCAGGAAGTCAAAAAGATCCTGCAAAGATACAAGGATTTACAGGACATCATCGCTATTCTCGGGCTTGATGAACTTTCCGAAGAGGATAAGCTTACAGTAGCCAGGGCGAGAAAAATCCAGCGCTTTTTCTCCCAGCCATTTGCAGTTGCGGAGCAGTTCACCGGCCTGAAGGGCGAATATGTAAAGGTTGAAGATACTGTCCGCGGTTTTAGGGAAATCCTCGATGGCAAATGCGATGATATGCCTGAGCAGGCTTTCTACATGGTTGGCACAATCGAACAGGCTCGCGAAAAAGCCAAGAAAATGGCCGCAGGCGCATAAATGTCGCTAAATAATTAAAGTGTGTTTTTTCAGTGTAATTTGCGGCTTAACTGTTAAAATTTGCAGAAAATCTGTCGTAAATGACTGCGATTAGTTAATTTTTTCTTTCAATATATGCTCAATGTCGAGATAGTTACTCCGGAAAAAATAGTTTTTGATTCCGAGGTTGACTATGTTTCAGTTCCAACTGCTTCTGGAGAGATCGGAATACTGCCGTCTCATGCTCCTTTGGTTTCAAAGCTTTCGGCTGGAATACTGACCTGTTCTCTGAAGTCACGCTCTGAGAGATTCGCTATCTCAGGCGGTTTTCTTGAGGTTAACTCAGATAAGGTTTCCGTTCTGGCCGAATATGCTGTTACTTCAGATGATGTGAGCCTTGAAGCCGCCAGGGCTGAAAAAGAGGCTGCAGAAACTGAATTGGACCAGAAATCTGCCGATGATAAGGATGTAGAAGATCTCCTTCGAAAGATCCAATTTGCTGAGGCTAAAATGCTTCTTGCCAAATCCGATGGTGCCTGATTCGCAAAGCTGAAGAACCTTGGCCGGCAGAACCTTTGCCCCAGGACTGAAAACAGCTGCTTAGATTCATTATTCACTAAAAATTTCCCTCCACAAATGACTTGCTTTGCCGAAATTTTTGGCAAAGCATTTTTTTATTATCATTTTGTTAATTTTTCTAGCACTCGGTTTGACCTAAAGTCTTTTCTATCTTAAATTTTTCGCATCAAAGGCAAATTGGTCTATCAGTATCTTGACTATTGTTCAACCTAGTCAATTTTTGCCAAATAGACAGAAAATCCAATTTCGAGGTCATTTTCCCCATGATCAAACAGTTTATTTGTGTGCCGACAATCCTATCAGTATTTTTTTCTTTTGCCACTTTTAACTTTGCTTCGGGCCTATTTGTTAAAAGTCCTGCATTATCTAAAGCAGCGTTGTCCATAGCAAATGACGAAAAGATAGTTGCAAATGCTAATTATTTCGATCTATCGGCCGGAGACTTTTCTCAAGACTGGTTAAACGAAGGGCTTATAACTGCAAATGATGACTGGAGCAATGTTCCATCAATTGTTGGTTTTCTCGGCCAGGACTTAACTTCTTCATCAGGAGTTGATCCGCAAACTGTTACAGGTGTCAGTACTTTTTCGAATGATATTGATGTAATGGCAAACCAAACCAATCCAAATACTTTAACTGCTGGCGGAGTTGCAGAGTTTGACGGATTGACAAACAAGGTTGTTGCACTACAGGGTTCAGGAACAGCCGATGCGCCTTATATTTTGATACATCTGAATTCACTTAACCGCCAAAATCTGAATGTTTCATACGTTTTAAGGGACGTTGACGGCAGCTCCGACAATGCCATGCAGCCAGTAGCATTACAATATCGTGTTGGTGAAACAGGAAATTTTACAAACGTTCCGGAGGCTTTTGTTTCGGATGCAACCGAGGGGCCAAGCCTTTCCGGAAAAGAAACCAATGTCAGCGTACAACTTCCGGCGGCTGTAAACAACTCAGCTAAAGTTCAATTGAGAATAATAACTACAAACGCACCTTCAAGTGATGAATGGGTGGGTATAGACAATATACAGGTAACAAGTTCGCCTTTCGCAACCACAAATCCGGGAACACTTCAATTTTCTTCCACAAGCTACAGCGCTTCTGAAAACGCAGGGACAGCCCTTGTCACTGTTACCCGCAGCGGAGGAACGGATGGCGCCGTTAGTGTAAATTTTTCAGCACAAAATGGAACGGCCACCGGTGGAAGCACCTGTTCGACAAATGTTGATTTCCTGACCACCAGCGGAAACTTGAACTGGGCAAATGGCGAGGGCGGCTCAAAGACATTCAATGTCACTCT
>DATLZX010000057.1:0-2907 GCA_035573795.1 Pyrinomonadaceae bacterium
GCTGATTGCCAGAGATAGAAAAAAGATCAATGCCCCAAATAAGATATTTTCTGTGGTCAAAGAGGAAAGGTAATCTGAAATGCCCTCCAGCATCAAACTTCTTTAGCTGCCTCCAGTTTCATGAATTCTTTCCAGATAAAATACATTCTATGAATGAACGTCCAGACCGAGCCTACCGCTAGTACCCAAAGAACCTGCGGCATTCGGTTTGCAAAAAAGTTTGATGACTCCCAATCCCACGTTGAGAGGGCGCCGATAATCAACAAGACAATTCTTTCCGGCCTTTGCAAAAAGCCGACATTGGCTTTTACGCCAAGCCCCTCGCTTCTGGCGGTTGTATAGCTCACAAGTACTGAAGCGATCATCCCGATGCCGGCAAGAATTACATTGACTATTGAATGCTGCGGACGGTTGCTTGCATAAAAGATCATAATCCCTAGGAAAGAAACCATGTCAGAGAGCCTGTCGAGCGTCGAATCCAGAAAACTCCCGAATTTTGTAACCCTCCCGGTGATCCTGGCAACATTGCCATCCAACATGTCAAAAAGGTTTGCGACAATCAAAACTATTCCTGCCCAGAAAAATTCGCCTACGCCGAAAAGGACGCCGCACATCATGTTTATGACAACGCCAATCGTAGTCAAAACATTTGGATGGACTCCTAATGATGCAAGCCCATTTACCAGTGCGCCGATTATCTTCATTGCGGCATTGCCGATTTTTTCGCCAAGCATTGTTCCTTTCTAAAAATCAGCCAAATCGGCCCGAATCAATTTCACTCAATTTTTCCGGAGCCATTGTTTAATTATTTTATTATTGGCTAAACGTTATAAAAAAGTTCTAATCCTCTTGTTCATGGATCGTAGTAAGTCGGCTTATTTCAAAACGCCTCCAGCCGGTTGGAGTTTTCACTTTTACTTCGTCGCCTTCTTCTCTTCCCATCAAAGCCTGGCCAATTGGTGAAACGGTTGAAATTTTGCCATTTTCGGGGTCGCTTTCCTCGCTATGAACCAGGCGGTAAGTGATTTTTTCATCCTTGTCCAGGTCGTAAAGTACGACTGTGGAGCCGTATGCAACCCGATCTTTCGGAATTCTTGAAACGTCTATTGATTCTATTTCGCTAAGGCGTTGTCTTATCTGTAGTATTCTGGCCTGAACGATTGACTGGCGCTCCAGAGCGGCCTTGTATTCAGCATTTTCTCTCAAATCGCCAAATTCTCTGGCTTTTTGAATTTCTTTTGGCAGCTTCAGGTGCAGTTCTTCTTCCAATTCGTTAAGTTCATCTTGTAGTTTTTTAATGACAGTTTCCATGATTTTTATGCTCTAAACCCGCTGAATCTCAGGATTCAGTTATATAAATTCCTTAATCCAATTTCTGATAATTTTAAAGTTTAATTTTATAGCTCGGATTCATTTGGCGAACCGAATGAGATACCAATATCGCGAGCAGTGCGAACAAGCTGGCCATCAACCGGGACTGTTTTTATGTTAGCACATGCATCGGAAAGCGGAACGGTAATGATGTTGCCGGCCTGCAATGCCACCATTTTTCCGGTTTCGCCGGCCGCAAGCGCCCTGACTGCGCACGCGCCAAAATTTGTTCCCAACATTCTGTCAAAAGCATTCGGGCTGCCGCCTCGCTGCAGGTGTCCAAGGACGACGCATCGTGCCTCTTTATTTGTGCGGCGGTTAATCTCCTGTGTTACGTACTCTCCGATACCGCCTAGCCTCAGATGTTTCGGATCTTGATAAATTTGCTCTTTGCCGACCTCGATAGCTCCCTCGGCAACAACGATATTTGTAAAACGTGAGCCGGCCCGTTCTCTTTCCAGAATTTTGTCAATGACCGAATCAAAAGAAAAGGGGATTTCTGGGATTAGGATGATATCAGCGCTGCCTGCCAGGCCTGCATGAAGGGCGATCCAGCCAGTATGCCTTCCCATTACTTCGAGCACCAAAACCCTGTCATGGGAAGCCGCTGTTGTGTGAAGCCTATCCAGAGCCTCTGTGGCAATGTCAATTGCAGTCATGAATCCGAATGTAAATTCTGTCGCTGCCAGATCATTGTCAATGGTTTTGGGTACTCCGATAACGGGAAATCCTCGTTTATGAAATTGCTCTGCAATTGCAAGTGTGCCTTCGCCGCCGCAGACTATCAATGCCTCGATACCCAGTATGTCCAGATTCGCCAAGGCTTCTCCAATCGGTAGCTCAGGAAAAACCGGTTTTCCATTTACCATCTGGACGAAGCTTCCTCGGTTTCTTGTTCCGAGTATCGTGCCGCCCCTGGGCAGAATGCCGCTAACGGTTTTTGGCGTGAGAAGCATTGTATGCGTTTCGCCCAGTATTCCTTCAAAACTATCTTCGATACCGATACATTTCATCCCGAAGCGGCCTGTGGCTGTTCTTACTGCAGCCCTGATGACTGCATTCAAACCGGGTGCATCGCCTCCGCCCGTGAGTATTCCGATCTGTTTATACATAAACTAATTTCAATTATGGCTCTTTCAGATAAACAAACCTTTCAAATAGTTTCTGACAAAAACCTTCAACTCAAATAGTTTTTGACAAGGCCTTCAGACTGTGAAAGACGTCTGCCTCCAACAATTGCTGATTCATAATTTTGTCAGAAAGAAATAATTTAGCAAAAAAATTCGCAAAAACTGATTTGATCCAAAAACTAAGCGAACCCAAATCCGGGTTCGCAGACTATGGAAAAAGTTAGTATGCTTTTAGTAAATTTCAACGCATTGCAAGGTTATTATCAACCATTTTTGCTGCAATAGGAACCGCTTCGATCGCTTTCAAAACCTGTGGATCGGCCTCGAGTATTACGCGGCTGCCAGCCTCGCTCGAGAGGTTTGCAGTTACCAATTCGGCCCTTAGTCGCAATCTTGCAAAGTCGGC
>DATLZX010000058.1:0-5557 GCA_035573795.1 Pyrinomonadaceae bacterium
GCCAGGAATCGTCAGATTCCTCAGGATCTCGTAAAAGCCGAAGTTGAGTTTATTTCCCTCGGCAAAAAACATAAGTAAATTCGGAACATCATTTCCGAAAAGGCTGGCAAAGAAAATCATTTCCTATCCTCCAAATCTAGCAAGAAAATTTACAATTGCGTTAGCAATTCTATTTCGTCTTTTGTTTTTAGTTTTTATTATCACGCCATTTGATTGGCGAGAATCGTCCTACAAAAGGGACATAAAACCAATCAGATCTATGTCCCTTTTAATAAATTTGAATAAATCACAAACTTGTTTTACAACAGGCCGCCCGGCAATTCAGGCCAAACCTTTTAGGCAAAAGCCAAGCTGTTCAACCCGGTCGCCCTGGATGTCCTACGGTATAAAGTTATAGGTAATTACGCCGGTAACCTTTACTGGCTGCCCTGATAGCAGCGTCGGACTGAACTTGGCCCTTCTTGCGGCATCTACTGCTGCCTGCCTCAGAAGCGGATTGCCGCTTACTGCGACCGCGCTTATGACATTACCGTCCTCATCAATCGTTACCTGTACGGTAACTGCTCCGGATGCCCTTACAGCACGGGCCGCAGCGGGATAAACCGGTGTCGGCAGGCTTCTGGCTTTACCATTAAGCACACCGCCGGAAATCGGCTTTGTAGGCTTTTTGACCGGCGGCGGTGGCGGCGCGGGCGCCCCTCCTTCATCATCCCCCCCGCCAGACGTTGTCGGACTGTCACTGCCTGATCCTTTGGTATTTACCGGACCGGTATAATCTGGCGGCGGTGCATTCGCTGCCGAATAGTCCCTGTCACCCTTCATTGTAAATTTATTCGGGTCACGTTCCTTGACTGTGTTCTGAACTGTACTGACTTTATCCGGGATTTTGGGCGGCGTCTCGGACATTGCCGCAATTATCTCCTTGCGGATGTCAACGTTTGGAGCCTTTTTCTCTTCCTGCGGCTTTTCCGGCTCTGGCTTAGGGGCTTCTTCTACAATTGGCGGTGCAACGAGCGTCTCCAGCGCCAAGCCTTCTTCAGGTAAATCCAATTCTTTTGCGAAAAGGCTGTAGAGGATTCCGATTAAAACTGCTGAGAGGAAAACCACCAGCGTTGTCGCAAGAAATCCTGCCCGCCTTTTGTCTTCGTTTAAATGGCTTCTCGATTCAACCAGTTGGTCAAGCATCTTGTTGTCCTCCAAGAATTCCTGAAAGCAATTCAAAAGCCGCTGTCTGTTTTTTTAATGCTTTATAAATTTACTTCAGGTATTGAAATTCGACCTACGCAAAATTTCGGGCTGTTTTATTACCAATGCCGGATGATTGATCTGATACCCTTAAATCACTTTCATCACTGCATATATATTGCGTAAATCCATTCCTTCTGATTTGACGCAACTTATGCATGCAAAGTTCCCAACGAAACCCGGATTTTTGCAAGATTTACTTTTTTGACCAGCAACGTTTTGAAGTCTAGTTTTTCAAAGCACGAAAGTCAAGAAAAGAAACCTTAAATCAGCTCAGTTTTGCACATTTTTACACAACTTTTGCGGTAGTACCGAAAAACTTTTTTATCACTGTGATTTAATTGTTGAAAAAGTAATAAAAGCCTTTTCAAACATTATCTGCCAGCTTCTTTTCTGATAACGCTTCTGCGGGCGGCGGTGGCAAGCCTTGGGCCCGCAGGCTGCAGGTTTGCTTCTTTCATTTTCGCTTCACCAAGTTTTGACTGCCACCAGATCGCAATCGGGCTTGCGATCGCAATCGTTGAATATGTTCCGGTTATCGAGCCCACAAGCAGTGCAAGTGAAAATGACCTAAGCACTTCTCCGCCAAATAAAACCAATGCCAGAACTGACAACAAGACCAAGCCGTTAGTAACGATTGTTCTGGACATTGTTTGGTTGATTGAATCATTGGTCAATTTGTAAATTGACTCGCCGCGATGCAGGGTCATATTTTCACGGATACGGTCAAAAATTACTATCGAGTCATTTACCGAATATCCTACCAGCGTCAAAAGGGCTGCAACCACCGTAAGACCGACTTCCCACTGAAAAACCGAGAAAAAGGCCAAAGTAATCAAAACATCGTGAAAGACGGCGATTACGGCTCCGGCCGCATATGTCCAGTCGTATCTGACTGCGATGAAAAACAATATCCCCAGCATGCCAAGCAACGTCGCAATAACTGCCTCATTTCTTAATTGTGCTCCGGCAACCGGCCCGACCGAGTCTGTGCCGACAATCTTATAGGCTGCTGCCTGGTCATCATTCAGGTTCTTGTCTGCTGCGGCTTCAGGGCCAAAGCTATCAAGCGTCTGCTTGACCGTAGCCCTTCCAACATTCACCTGATCCACCTGAGATTCGCCCTCTTTTTCGATCAAAGGAATTTTTATCAGGACTTCGTCAGCTTTATCCAGAGAGTCCTGGATTATCGGCTCGGAAATTCCGGAATTATTCAGCGCAGCGCGGATTTCATCGGCAGACGGTTTTTGCTTGAACTTGACGGTTATAACCGTACCGCCCTGAAAATCAACTCCAAGGTTGAAAGCATCAGTGCCGCCGGGAACTGCCTGCCTTACTACCGCTGAAACAAGCCCGGCCAGCAGAACAAATACAGAAAACGCTATCAACGGCCTTCTGATGCCCATCCAATCAACATTTATATTCGGTAAGATTTCAAACATTTAACAAAAATTATTATCGTGGTTAAAAACTATTGTATCTGTTTGTTACTGTGCAAAACTCTTTAGAGAACTTTTCAGACTGTTTATCCGGCGCTCTAACCTTTATTCAAGCTACACTTACTGCGAACAGCCTTTAGGCTTTGTGCACTTCCTCTATTAATCAGATGCTCAGCGTCTTCATCTGCGGGTTGCGCAAAAGCTGCCACATAAAGATCGTCCTCGAGACAAACACCGCAGAGAAAAGGTTTACAAGCAGCCCCAGGACAAGTGTAACGGCAAATCCGCGGATCGGCCCAGATCCATAAAGATACAGGATCGCTGCTGAAATAATGGTCGTTACGTGAGTATCAATTATGGTTATAAATGCCCTATCAAACCCCAGGTCAACTGCTTTGGCAACGCTCGCACCGGCTTTCAACTCCTCACGCATCCTCTCGAAAATAAGCACGTTCGAGTCAACTGCCATACCGATTCCGAGTATCAAGCCGGCGATGCCGGGCAGCGTCAGCGTCGAATCGAAAACAATCAAAAAGGCCATCGTAAGCAGCATATTCAGAATCAGTGCCACTACTGCATTTATGCCTGCTCCACGATAGTAGAAAAGCATAAAAATTATGATGAAAATAAATCCGGCAAGCGATGCGGCAACGCCTGCACGGATCGAGTCCGCACCGAGGCTTGGGCCTACTGACCTTTCCTGCAGATACTGTATCTTGGCCGGAAGCGCTCCCGAACGAAGCGTCAAGGCTAGATCTTCGGCACTGCTTTTGGTGAATTGGCCTGTAATCTCGCCCTGATCGTCAATTCTGGAGCGGATGTACGCAATGGACTTAACTTCATCATTAAGCACCACAGCCATGTAATTATTTATATTTTTACTCGTCCAATCGCCGAATTTTTGTGCTCCGGCTGGCTTTAATGCAAAAGAAATCTGGTAATCGTTCTGGTTGCCGGTTCGAGTTACGGCCTCGGCAGATCTCAGTTCGCTTCCGTCAATAACTGCCGGCAGTTCAACAATTACGAACTCTTTCGGTTTTTCACCTTGATTTGGCTTATCAGTCGGACGCTCTCTTTCCTGATAAGGGAGAATCTTCCTGTTTGGCGGCACCACTCCGCCGAGAGATTGCTTGGCGGCCTCCTCAGTTGGAAAGGTCTGAATCGGCGAAGGGTTTGGCGGCGAAACCACTTTCATCAGCTCAAGCTTTGCATCGGCACCTATCAGTTTTTTGACCCTTTCCGGATCTTCTACACCCGGCATCTGCACCAAAATCTGCCCCGAAGTATTGGCTCCGTACCGCTGGATCGTAGGCTCTTTTACGCCAAAAAGATTGATCCTGCTTTCGATGATTTTCAGTGCCTGTTGCACAGCCTGCTCTTTGAGTTCGTTTTGTGCGGTATTTGGAAGCGTCCAGGTTACTGCCTCGGGCGAGCTGTTTACCGTCCATCTGAAGAAATCAACCTTTTTGGTAACAGCATCAATAACCGCCTGGGGATCAGCACCTGCTCCTAGCTGCAGTGTTACGCTGTAACTGTTTCCCTCGGCAGTTGTTTTTACGCCTGTAACCGGCAAATTCGCCTCCTGAGCTGCTGCAAGTGCTGCTGAGGCATCATTTTCCGTCAGAGTTTTCAGGTAATCTTCTGTCTGAACGCGAAGGACAAGGTGAGAGCCGCCTTTCAAATCAAGCCCGAGATTTATGTTTTCTGCAAGATTCCTTTTTATGCCATCCCAGGTGAAATCAGCAGAAGTCGGAACCCTTCGGGGCCCGAAAACGATGTATATCCCTAACAGCGTTACAGCAACGATAAACGCCGTTCTTAACCACACATTTTTCTTTTTCATCACGAGATGTTTTCAAAATTAGCTTAAAATCTCAGTCAAGCTAATTTGTTAGAGATAATTCAAATATTTTCTATATTAATCCAGAATGCCGGGAATTCCTTTGGCCAGAAACCAAAGCCTCAATCACAAAAAAACATTCGATTGAACAGCAAAAAACTTTTTTTATATTTTAACAGTGATTAAAAATACCGTGACTGCTTAAACCGGTTTTAATTGCTTTGTTCAGGCTTGCGGCCGATTACGGCGCTTTTTCCGATCTCGATAAAAGATTTTTCTGCGCTTTGTATTATAAAACTGTTTTCTTTTATTTCCTTGATTTTACCAATGATGCCGCCGTTAGTAACGATTTCGTCGTTGATTTTGAGCTGTGAGATCATTTCCTGAAGCTGCTGCTTCTGCCTTTTCTGAGGCAGAATGACCAGGAAATAGAAGATCGCAAAAATCAAGACAAATGGCAGTAATTGCCAAATCAATGAGACGCCGCCGGATTCCTGAAACAAAAAGATTATGTTCAACATAACATAGACAAAAGCTTTATATTATATTTCCATTTGATTATTTTCAAACCTGTTCAAGCCCACAATTTCTTAATTTATCAAGAAAATCTTTTTTGAATTCGGCAAACCTCCCTGATTTTATTGCAGCCCTGGCCCTTGCCATCAGGCCCAAATAAAAGGCAAGGTTATGATGCGTAATCAAAATGGCGGCCAACATTTCGCCTGCACGGTACAAATGGCTCAGATAGGCTCTGCTGTATCGCCTGCATACAGAACAACTGCACTCAGGATCGAGTGGCTCCTTATCAGTGATAAATCGAGAGTTACGAATATTCAGCCTTCCTTCAGAAGTAAAGGCGGCTCCGGTGCGGCCATTCCTCGTCGGCATCACGCAGTCAAACATATCCACACCTTGAGAAATAGCTTCCAGCAAATCTTCCGGCGTGCCGACTCCCATTAGATATCTTGGCGTTTCGGCCGGCATCTTCGGCGTAATAAATTGAAGGACCGAATACATTATCTCTTTCTCCTCA
>DATLZX010000059.1:0-2474 GCA_035573795.1 Pyrinomonadaceae bacterium
GATCGCGGGTGATGCCGGCATTATTGACCAATAAATCCAAACCGCCGAAAGCCTCTGTAACAGCTTTTATAAAATCAGCAGCCGCCGCCGTATCAGCTACATCGCATTGCTGCACAAAACCTTTTACACCCTTTCCCTCGATTTCTTTTATCAAATCATCGGCCTGCTCACGGCTTTTAGCAAAGTTGAATGCAACGTTCGCACCGAGTTCGGCAAGTTTCAAAGCGATTGCCCGCCCAATACCACGCGTTGCACCGGTAATGACGGCGTTATAGCCACTGAATGTTTTCTCGCTCAAATTTGTCTGCTCCTTATAGATCTATTTAAAATTCGATTCTATTTAGTTACCTTCCCTTAGGTCAAAATCTCATGTGGCCTTTCACTTGTGCTTTAACAGCCGGGCTGATCTTTGACTACCCGGTTTAACTAATTACTTTATCCTCATTTATGATTTATTGAGGTTTATTAAATCACTCAAATGCGAACATTCATTTTCTACCAAGCTATTATCTCGAATTCGTTTTTGCCAGGCTTTTGATTTTCCGGGCTTGAATTTATACTAGCGGACTAACCTGCAAATCAATGAAAGTCTCGGCTGCTGAAATACTTAAAGACTTCCCAAGGGGTGACACCTGTCCTGGCGTAAGCCGGCTTACGGCTTCTCTGCTGCTCGATTTTTTTGGAAGAGAGGGCAAGTTTACTTTGCTGGATTTGCCCTGCGGAAGTGGTCAGATCTCAGTTGCCTTAAAAGATTTGTTTCCCTTGGCGGATATTTTCAGCGCAGACTTTAAGCCCTGCGTTTTAAGCAACCAATCTGACAAAACTGCCTCAACGTATCACTATATCCGCCTGGATGCCTCAAGCGGAACGCTTCCATTCGGTGAGAACCTTTTCGACGTAGTTCTTGTAATTAGTGGAATAGCTGAATTTGGAAATCGCGATGCTTTTTTAAGCGAGGTTTACAGGATACTAAAGCCCGGAGGCTATTTATTCATTTCCAATGACAATCAATTCACCGTGCGTGACCGCTTTCTTTATCTTTTATCGGGCAGGACCAGATCTTCAAGGGCAAATCTTGAAAACATTGACTCTACCTGGCGAACCCTTCCCGCCCCGCAACTTATCAAAATGCTTGGCAGATCCGGCTTTTATCAAGAGCGGATAATCTACACAAAGCCCAAAGTCACTGAATTGCTATTCTTTCCCTTTGCGGCTCCGTTGATGCTTTCCCAATTTCTGAATAATCTTACAGAAGGTATCGCCAGCCAGAGCATCTGGCGAAAAATCTGGCAGCCAATCTCGTTTTTCTCTCGCCATTATCTAGTCGTTTGCCGAAAAAATCCTTGATAGTGTGCTTTGTGCTTTATGTTTTTGCCTGAAAGGGTTGTAATCAGCTATTGTGCCCTGCAAAAACTTCATTTTCCTATCAACGCCAAAGGTTTTAACAGCACGCAAATAATGCAAGAGATGCCTGCCGCCAGCCGGGATACGCGGTATCAACAAATTCTGATTGAAACCAAGAAAATTTTCAGGAACTTCCCCGTTTGCCAATACACCCCATAAAATTCCGGCCTCATCCAGAATAGAAAGGGTTTCGCGGTTGAATTTACCGTAAGGATAGGCAAATGAAACTGGCCTTTTCCCAAGCCTTTTTTCTATTTCATCCAATGATTTAACAATCAGCTCTTCCTGCTGTTGCCGGCTGCAATTATTCAGGTGTTTATGCTGTGCGGCATGGCTGGCGATTTCCCAACCAAGCTCATCCAGCCTCCCGATTTCTTCCCAGCTGAGCATGTCAGCCGGCAGTTTTTCGCCCGCTTCATCCCAAACCAGATTTTGCTTCCCCACATCATCCGTGATTACGAAAATCGTGGCCTTAGCTCCGAATTCCTCCAAAATTTCTGCCGCATGTTCAATGTTGCATCTATAACCATCATCAAACGTTATGACTGCATCTTTGCCGGAGGGATTTTCCATGGCGTCAGCCAGCGTCCGGAATGAGTAACCTAGGTTTTTCAGGATTACAAGGTAAAACCTCAATAACGCCGTAGTACAATAAAGCCCGCGAATTTTCGCCGCGGGCGGAGGGTAACCCACGCGATGAAGCGCGAGTATAGTGGGCATGTTTTGCATTGTGGCTTAGCCTCCGCACCGAAAATTTGAAATTTTTGAAACTATTTCACCGTGCGTTTCGTCTAAACCACACGGCGAGTCACAGCGCCAACACTGTTGGCCAATCCAGGCTAACAAAAAATCGGAGGGTCTCCAGCACAAAGATCCCTCCGATTCTTATTTTGTGTCCTAATCATTGTTCCCCAAACCAACGATCAGGACTGGCTCGGTAGTAACCGTCTCAAAGAATACTTCCAACATGATTCTCAAACAATACATCGAAGTCTGATTTTTCTGTAGGAGTCTTTTGACATTATTTGTAGGAATTGTCTTACAAATAATGCTGCCTTATGAGGAAACTT